>CAJWOI010000013.1 GCA_913044255.1 uncultured Alphaproteobacteria bacterium | reverse complement strand
GAACGACTCACTACGTCGCGAGAAGCTAAATCTTTTGCGTTCGGTGCGTAGCGCTCCATAAAGCGCTCACCCTCCGAGTTGGTCAAGTAACCACCTTCTCCTCGCGCGCCCTCAGTTATCAAACAACCAGCCCCATAAATTCCAGTTGGATGAAATTGAACAAATTCCATGTCCTGGCATGGTAAGCCAGCACGTAGTGCCATGGCATTTCCATCACCAGTACAAGTGTGCGCCGAGGTACAGGAAAAATAAGTGCGCCCATAGCCCCCGGTAGCCAATACCACAAGGTGTGTCCGGAATTCGTGCAAAGTACCATCGTCAAGGCACAAAGCCACTACGCCACAGCAGACGCCTTCGTCGTCCATCAGTAAATCGATAGCAAAATATTCGATAAAAAACTCAGCGTTATGCTTTAATGCTTGCTGATAAAGTGTGTGCAATATTGCATGACCGGTCCGGTCCGCAGCCGCACACGTTCGCTGAGCCTGTCCTTCACCAAAATTGGTGGTCATACCCCCAAAGGCACGCTGATAAATTTTGCCTTCCGGCGTTCGGGAAAACGGAACTCCGTAATGCTCAAGCTCAATAATTGCAGGAATTGCTTCGCGACACATATATTCGATCGCATCCTGATCTCCCAACCAATCAGACCCCTTTACGGTGTCGTACATATGCCACCGCCAATCGTCCTCTCCCATGTTGCCCAGTGCAGCTGAAATACCACCCTGCGCAGCGACGGTATGGCTTCGAGTAGGAAATACTTTCGTTATACATGCTGTCTTAAGGCCTTTCTTCGCCATACCAAACGTGGCTCGCAAACCAGCTCCACCTGCGCCAATTACGACAACATCATATTCATGTTTTTCGATTGGATAAGCAGCGGGCATAGCTTATACCGCGATCTTAAGCACTGAAACAATGCAGGAAAGGGCAAGCACAGTATTGCCAAAATTATTCAGTAGCAGACATGCAGATTTGGTTGGTTTAGCGTGGATATAGTCCTCAATTACCACCTGCAAACCCAGCTTTAGATGGTAAAACATGGCAATCAGTGTCAGCATCAAAAACACGGCAACAACCGGATTGGCAATCCACGCCGTGACTCGCGCATGATCCGAGCCCGCAAGTAGGACTATTGACGTCACAAACCAGATACTAAGAGGCACTAAGGCGACCGCAGTCAGGCGTTGCACCCACCAATGATGAACACCATCTTTTGCCGTACCCAGACCACGCACACGACGTAACGATGTCCAGCTGCTCATGAAATGCCCCTAGCCGTGAGCACCGACAACCAAATTCCAGCCGTGAGCGCCACAGATATTGCTGTCACCACCCAACCAGAAATATATGTCGTACTTAACTCATACCCGTAGCCGGCATCCCAGAATAAATGACGAATTCCATTGCAAAAATGGAAGAGTAGCCCGAAAGTCCAACCGATCAACAAGAGTATTCCTCCTGGAGAGCCAACAAGGTGTTGGGCAAGATCAAACGGTTCCGGACCGGCGGCGACGGAGATCAGCCAATATGCCAAAATCAGGCTGCCCAACCCCAGGCCAACACCGCTTATTCGATGCAGAATCGATAACACCGAAGTTATTTGCGGCCGATAAATCTGAAGGTGTGGGGATAAAGGCCGATTGGCCGGATCCATGGGTAGGTCCTTGCAAACAGAGTTCCAAAACAGCACCGAAACCAAAAACTTGGGTTCCGGACTTTGGGCCGGAGTGTCGCGCTTCTCAACAATTTTGTCTAGCCGAACCAGGGGATCTCAGCGGCATTTTTTCATGTCCTGCAGAACATGCTATGACTATCCAGCGCTTGGCGTGAAAAATATCCGTTATGAATATACTTTCGATACAATCACATGTCTCATATGGGCACGTTGGCAACGCGGCTGCGGTATTCCTGCTACAGCTTTTAGGACATGAGGTGTGGGCCGTCCACACGGCCCAACTGAGTAATCATACCGGCCACGCAACCGCGCGAGGACAGCGTTTTAGGGCTTCAGACATCCAGGAGGTAATTCTCGGAATCGAAGGGTTGGGTGTATTGCCAAACTGTGACGCCGTCCTAAGCGGCTACCTCGGAGATGCAGAAACTGCTGACCTTGTTTCAGATATCGTGCTGAAAGTAAAAGCCGCAAATCCCACGGCTGTGTACCTGTGTGACCCGGTCATGGGAGATGATGCCAAAGGTTTGTACGTTTCGACCGCGGTAGCCGAGGCAATTGAAACCGTTTTGAGCGGAAAATCAGACATACTCACTCCTAATCGATTTGAGCTTAGTCGGCTAACTGGGAAACCTATCAAGACGGTCATTCACGCAGTCCGTGCTCTTCGCGAGATAACCAAAATGGGGGCAAGAATAGTTCTATGTACTTCTCTGCCCTTAAACGGAAGTAATTCCATTGCCGTAGTGGGATGCAACCAATCCGATGCGTGGGCCGTAGAAGTTCCTCGCTTACATGTGGAGGCCAACGGCGCAGGAGACTGTCTAGCGGCCATTTTTCTTGCAAGAGTACTTAACGGGCATAATCTCCCACAAAGCATATCATTCGCCGTGTCATCCGTTCATGACATTTTGAAATTGGCATCGACAACAGCCAATGATTTACCGTTGGTTGCCGCGCGCGACCACATCGTCCAGCCCACCAAGCTTTTCCCAGCTGTTCGGCTGGACCCAGAGACCTACAAATAATCCTCAACCAAAGCCTCTGCTATTTGCACGGAATTAAGGGCCGCGCCCTTACGCAGGTTGTCAGAAACAACCCATAGGTTCAAACCGTATTCCACTGTGTGGTCCTGTCGAATCCGACTAACGTAGACCCCACTTTCACCTGCCACCTCAATAGGGGTGACATACTCTTCCTTTTCCGGGTCATCTACCACGACTACTCCTTCAGCATTTTCCAAGGCTGCTCTCGCCTCGTCAGCACCAATCGGGGCATCGAATTCAATGTTGATGGACTCTGCGTGACCTACAAATACGGGCACGCGCGTGCAGGTTGCACTAACCTGAATAGCCGGATCTAAGATTTTCTGTGTTTCACGAACCATCTTTAACTCTTCCTTTGTCGAACCATCCGGTTGAAACACATCGATATGCGGGATCACATTAAATGCTATTTCGCGGGTAAAATTAATAGGGTTTAAGCGCTCGTTAAAAAATACCTTTCGAGTTTGATCAAAAAGTTCATCCATCGCCCTGCGTCCAGCACCAGACACCGACTGATAAGTCGAAACCACGACACGCCGGATTGGGGCTAAATCGTGGAGCGGCTTCAGGGCCATTACCATTTGGATGGTGGAGCAATTCGGGTTCGCTATGATATTTCGATTGCTAAAATTCGCAAGGGCATCACGATTAACTTCGGGTACTACTAACGGAACATCCACATCCATACGAAAATAGGATGTGTTGTCTATGACGATACACCCAGCTTCGGCCGCTCGAGGCGCGTGTTCTGCAGATGCTTTGGAGCCAGGAGAAAAAAGCGCTATGTCAAAGCCTGTAAAATCAAAATCATCAAGGGCACGCACCTTTAGTACGTCAAAATCTCCATATGATACTTCTTTGCCTGCGGAGCGTGATGAGGCGACAGCTACCAACTCATCAGAGGGAAACTCTCTCTCTGAAAGAATGCCGAGCATTTCACGCCCAACATTCCCTGTGGCTCCCACTACGGCAACTCGGTATCCCATCGCATTTCTCCTGTCCCCGGTCTAACGCATCCGACTACCCAAAAATACGCAACATGCGATCGAAATTAAGATGGGCCGACGAGCCACTCTTCACTGGACCTTCGCACTTTTACGGAAAAAACCGGAACGGTAGATTGCTTGCACTGCAACTATTATGGAAGATAAGTAAGCATTGATTTCGATGCAACGTTAACTCTGCTTTCAAAGGCAATCATCCTTACACGGAGACATATAGTCCAACTACCTTACTGCCAGAACTCGCGACTTGATACTGAATGGCTTTTACGACATCTACGACATCAAAATAGACATATTAACGCACGAAGCTCTCTATCTCTCTTTTCTAAGCTGCTAGCTTATCAAGCTCCTCGACAAGCGCATCTCCCATCGCTGTAGTTGAAACCCTCGTCATGCCTTTCTGCATAATATCATCGGTACGTAAACCACTGGCGAGCACTTTGGCAACCCCCGTCTCTATCAAAACCGCGTCTTCAGGTAAGTCGAAGGAATATCGGAGTGCCATCGCGAATGACAATACCATAGCAATCGGATTTGCTTTCCCTTGCCCCGCGATATCAGGTGCACTCCCATGAACCGGCTCGTACAATGCTAGACGACGTCCTGATACATCGGGTGCTCCAAGAGAGGCCGATGGTAACATCCCCAGCGAGCCCGTCAGCATGGCGGCAACATCCGACAAAATATCCCCAAATAAATTGGAAGTAACAAGCACATCAAATTGTTTTGGCCATCGCAGTAATTGCATCGCAGCGTTGTCGGCATACATATGGTGAATAGGAATTCCGGGAAATTCCCGATCCCGCAGTGCTTGCATATCCTCTCGCCACATCTGGCCACTTTCCATCACGTTTGCTTTTTCAACCGAATGAACAAAACCTTTGCGTTTTTCTGCAAGTTCAAACGCTACCCGGCCAACACGCTCCACCTCTGAAGTCGTGTATACCTCCGTGTTGACACCGCGACGTTCACCGTCCCCCAATTCCTCCACGCCCCTTGGTTCCCCAAAATAAATGCCGCCTGTGAGTTCGCGCAATATGAGGATATCCAGCCCCCGAACCAGCTCAGGTTTAAGACTGGAGGCATCGATCAATCCATCAAATACTACGGCCGGGCGTAAATTGGCAAATAACCCCATATCCTTACGCAATCGAAGAAGACCCCGTTCCGGCTTGACAGAGAAATTTAGATTGTCCCACCTCGGGCCGCCCACCGCACCGAACAAAACGGCGTCTGATTGCATAGCCTGCTCAACAACCTCATCAGTCACTGGTGTTCCGTGCGCCTCATAGGATACTCCGCCCACAAGGCCCTCAATTATGTCAAAACCAACTGCACGCCTACGGTCAAACCAGTCAATTACACGGCGCACCTCACCCATTACCTCTGGGCCGATCCCATCACCCGGCAAAACAAGAAGACGTTTGTTACTCGCCATGTATCAGCAATCCTTAAAGTTTCAATCAAAGCCAGGGGTATTGCATACTTCGTTTTTGTTCAAACGTCTCGATTTTTGCAAGTTTTTCGAGTGTAAGTCCAATATCATCCAGGCCATTGAACAAACAATGTTTACGAAATGGGTCAATTTCAAATTCATACAACTCGCCATTTGGGCCTGTGACCAGTTGGTTGTCGAGATCAACGGTAAAGATGGCGTTTGCCCCAGATTCTGCGGCTTCTAGAAGCATGCTTACTTGTTCTTCCGGCAGGCTGACCGGCAGAATTCCGTTCTTAAAACAGTTGTTATAAAAAATATCTGCAAAACTCGGTGCGATAATGCATCTAAGCCCAAAATCAAGGATCGCCCAAGGTGCGTGCTCCCTGCTAGACCCACACCCAAAATTGTCCCCAGCCACGAGTATCTTCGCATTTCGATACGCCGACTGGTTGAGTATAAACCCCGCAATCTCTGATCCGTCGGGGTTGTACCGGAGGTCATTGAAAAGGAACTCCCCCAGCCCAGTACGCTTGATAGTCTTAAGAAATTGCTTAGGAATAATGCGATCAGTATCAATATTAATCATTCGCAAAGGTGCAGCAACGCCAGTGAGAGTAGTAAATTTATCCATAATTCCGCCCCTGCTATGCACGTAGTATATCCAGAGCTAACACTCCGAATTGGGCAACACAGTTATTTATCAATCAAATCCCGGACGTCTGTAATGTGACCAGTCACAGCCGCAGCTGCAGCCATCGCCGGGCTCATCAAATGAGTTCGCCCTCCCCGTCCTTGTCGGCCTTCAAAATTTCGATTCGAAGTGGATGCGCAACGCTCTCCAGGCTCTAATCGATCTGCATTCATGGCGAGACACATGGAACAACCTGGCTCGCGCCACTCAAATCCAGCATCCACAAAAATTTTATCAAGCCCTTCTTCCTCCGCTTCCCCCTTAACCAGACCAGAGCCAGGAACAATCATCGCTCCAACACCCTGAGCCACCTGCCGGCCTGCAGCGACAGCGGCAGCTTCACGCAAATCCTCTATCCGACCATTTGTGCAAGAACCTATAAACACACGATCAATCGGAACCTCGGCTAGAGGGGTTCCTGGCACAAGGTCCATATACGACAACGACCTCTCAAGCGATGTTCGACGGCTTGCATCAACTTCACTCTCCGGATTTGGCACCCTACTAGTAATGGGGAGAGTATCCTGGGGGCTTGTCCCCCAAGTCACGTGTGGCACCAAGTCGTCCGCATCTAAACTTATTTCTCGATCGTACACCGCGTTTTCATCCGACGGCAGTGCCCGCCAATCCGCTATTGCTAGATCCCAGGCGTCGCCCTTTGGTGACATTTCCCGCCCTAAACAATATTCAAATGTGACCTCGTCAGGAGCAATCAAACCCGCACGCGCACCAGCCTCAACAGACATGTTGCAAATCGTCATGCGCCCTTCCATAGACAGTTCTTTGATTGCGGGTCCCGCATATTCAATCACGTGACCCGTAGCACCGGCGGTCCCAATTTGAGCAATAATCGACAGAATTACGTCCTTGGCCGTAACACCCGTGCCGCACCGGCCATGGACCGTAATTCGCATATTTTGAGGCTTTTTCTGTATCAAAGTCTGAGTCGCCAGTACATGCTCAACCTCACTGGTGCCTATGCCAAATGCGAGTGCCCCGCATGCACCATGCGTCGATGTGTGGCTATCGCCACACACGACTGTGGCACCAGGCAGCGTAAAACCAAGTTCTGGCCCGATTATGTGCACGATTCCCTGGCGAGAATCGTTCAACGGTAAATAAGGCACACCAAACTCAGAGACATTCCGTTCTAACGTTTCCACCTGAATTCGTGACGTCTCTTCCATGGCTCCAGCAGCGCGATTGATGGTAGGGATGTTGTGATCAGCAACCGCAAGTGCCCCTTCAGGGCGCCGCGCACCACGCCCTGCTATACGCAAACCTTCGAACGCCTGTGGGCTGGTTACTTCGTGGACCAAGTGCCTATCGATATAAATTAGGCACGTGCCGTCATCTTGTTCGTGAACAACATGCCCATCCCAAATTTTATCGAACAACGTTCTCGGGAGATTCATTAAACCACCTACAGGAAGCTGTATGACTCAGGATCCTGGATCTGCTGTAGCATTACCCTTTGTGGGTTTTGACGTTTTCTTAGAACCCTTTGTCCGCCGATCTTCCCGTTTCTCCGCAATCCTTGCGGATTTCCCAGTGCGTCCACGCAGATAATAGAGCTTGGCCCGACGGACGTCACCTCTACGCACCAGTTCGATACCCTGGATGAGAGGCGAATAAAGTTGGAACACCCGCTCCACGCCCTCGCCATAACTCATCTTGCGCAGTGTAAACGACGAGTTAAGACCTCGACTTGATCGCGCAATGCACACACCTTCGAACGCTTGCAATCGTTCGCGGGTGCCCTCGACGACACGAATTTGCACGCGCACCGTGTCTCCCGGACCGAACACAGGGATATCCTTTCCGTCGGTTAGTTTCGCAATTTCTTCGCGCTCAATCTGTTCAATTGTATTCATGACCTCAACCCCGCTTTGCCAGCCTGGACAATGACTGGTGGTCGACCCAAGTTAGCGTTCCCAATATAACACCTTCAGTTAGTGCGGTCGTTTGGTAAACGGTACCGCTGCCACATATCTGGACGACGCTCCTTCGTCACCCTCTCTGCCTCACGACGACGCCAAGTCTTAATCCGCTCATGGTCCCCAGACAGAAGTGCCGCTGGGACCTCTTTCCCCTGCCAGAGCTGAGGTCGTGTGTAATGTGGATATTCCAATAATTCTTGCTTGAAACTCTCCTCGACGATGGCGTCGGGGTTGCCTACGACGCCGGGCAATAAACGTATGCAACCATCGATCAATGCTATAGCAGCTGGCTCACCGCTCGACATCACAAAATCACCAACGCTGACCTCCTCCATAGTTCGCGCCTCGATCACACGCTGATCAATTCCCTCGAACCGGCCACAAAGAACAATAACTCCGGCGCCCGCGGCCCAACTCTGAATACGAGATTGGGTCACCGGCGAGCCTCGTGGCGTCAGGCAAATCCGCGCCAAGTCCCTGTCCGAATGGCCGCCATCATCCAGTGCAGAATCTATGGCCGCCGCGGCAACATCAGGCCGCAGAACCATACCCGGGCCGCCACCATAAGGTGCATCGTCCACAGCACCGTGTTTATCGCGTGCAAAATTGCGAATGTCTACTGTTTTCAAGGACCAAAGACCTCTCTCCAATGCGGTTCCCGCAAGGCTATGGCCCAGTGGCCCAGGGAACAGATTAGGGAACAGGGTCAATACATGAGCGGTCCACGGTCTAGAATACGTCATGATTCGGGCCCATGCGCCTCAAATGCGTCCGGCGCCACTACTAAATAGGAATTAGAAATATCGATGAGCGGGACTGCTTCCGCAGTAAAAGGCAACATAACATTTTCGCTCTCGCCATCGTCTTTCTCTATATCAATGATACCTCCAGCACCAAAATCGTAAACCGCAATTACGCGCCCGACCTCAATTCCTTTCGGCGATTCGACACGTAATCCAACCAGGTCAATATGATAGTATTCATCACGCTCGAGTTTAGGTAAAATTGATCGGGCCACATATAAGTTTTTCCCAATCCAAGATTCAGCCTCTGTTCGATCAGAGACGCCCGCGATTCGTGCTATTACAATCCCTTTTTGCATTCGGACCAGATGAAGTGCCACCGGCACGCCATTTTCGTCCACCAATTCATTAAATTTGATAATGTCCGTGGGCGTGTTGGTATAACTCTTAATACGCACCACACCGTTAAGACCTTGGGCGCCAACTACCACGCCAACGCATAAATTGTTTACATCGGAATCATGACACGATGCGCTATCAATGACGACATCACCATTGCCGACCTTATTTTTCGACTTCCGGTTTCTCGCTGTTACGAACTTCGTCCGCCTTACTTTCATCGGTCGGTTCCACTGAGCCTGCATCTTTATCGGTGATCCCGCTAGCATCCGGCTCTTCTGTTTCATTGGTCGGTTCCGCTACGCTTGCATCTGCTTCGGTTGCCTCATCGATTTCCGAATCTTCCGTTTCGTTTTTTTTATTCGCCTCTGTTTCATCGACTGGCTCCGCTGAGATTTTGTCATCCCCGGATGACTCTCCAGCTACTGACCCGGTTTCTTCGGCGACATCACTCCCAGATGCCTCAGAGGAATCCTGCGTCTTAGCATGTGCTAATTCATCCAACCGAGCCTGCGCCTTTGCTTTCGGTTTGGCTTTGATAGGATTCTCATGCTTTGGCATGGGAATCACATCCGCCGAACCGAGAAATTTTGCTACGCGTCCGGAAGGTTGCGCACCCTTTTCGAGCCAATATTTGATTCGATCGAGCTTCAATTTTACCCGATCCGGGTGATCGCGCGGCAGCAATGGATTATACGTGCCAACTCGTTCCAAAAATCGACCATCGCGCGGACTGCGCGCATCGGCGACAATCACTCGATAGTGCGGCGTTTTCTTGGCGCCCGCCCGACTAAGACGGATTTTCACTGCCATGTTTAACTCCTTTGACTTGCAACCGCCCAGCAAAAGCTCGGGGAAGGGGTGGTAAAACTGTCATTGACTTCATGATTAACTTATAAAAACAACTCACGTAAGGCCGCCGGGCTAGGGTGTCGGGAAGCCTGGCGGGAAAACACCTGGCATTCCTGGTGGCATTACACCTCTTTTGCCCATTTTTTTCGCCCGCTTCATCATCGTAGTCATATCTTTTTGCTGCTTGAGCAATCGATTTACCTCCTGAATAGTGGTGCCCGACCCTGCTGCGATACGACGTTTTCGCGCACCATTCAAGAGTTTGGCATTTCGTCGCTCGGCGGGAGTCATCGAGCGTATGATGGCTTCTTGATGATTAAGCTGACGCTCATCGACTTGGCTAGTTGCCATTTGTTTTCTTATCTTAGCCACCCCAGGCAACATGGAGAGCATGCCATCCATGCCTCCCATCTTTCGAATTTGTACAATCTGTATCGCCAAATCATCAAAATCGAAGCGGCCCCCTCGAAGCTTGGCCGCTAGTTTGTCTGCATCATCTTGTTCTATTGTAGCCTGTGCTTTTTCTACCAATGAAACAACATCGCCCCTACCCAAAATTCTTGATGCGATACGCTCCGGATAAAAATCTTCAAGCGCCTCCAGCTTCTCCCCTACCCCAATCAATTTAATCGGACAGCCAGTTACCGAACGAACACTCGAAGCCGCCCCACCACGACCATCACCATCAACTCTCGTAAGGACTACGCCGGTGATACCAACCTGACGGTGAAAACCGTCAGCAATCTTGACCGCATCCTGACCAGTCAGTGAATCCGCAACCAATAGCGTTTCAATCGGCTGTGTAGCCTTTACCAACTCATTGAGCTCACTCATTAATGCATCATCAACATGAAGTCTGCCGGCGGTATCAAGGATCAAGGTATCATACCCTCCGAGCCGCGATGCCGTGAGGGCACGCTCAGCGATTGTTAGTGGCAATTGTCCTTGAATGATTGGCACAATATCAACCCCTGCCTCACGGCCAAGAATGGAAAGTTGCTCTTGTGCGGCGGGGCGATGAATATCAAGAGAAGCCATTAGTGTTTTTTTATTGTGTTGGTTCTTAAACCGCAGACCAAGCTTCGCAGCAGTAGTCGTCTTTCCCGACCCTTGCAACCCAACCAACATGATTACGGCAGGCGGGTTCAAACCAAAATTCACTGGCACTAAATCTGAACCCAGCATCTCCACCAAATGATCGTGCACCACCTTGATAACCATCTGGCCAGGCGTGACGCTTTTCAAAACCTCGGCGCCGACGGCGCGACGCGTCACCGCATCAATAAAAGTTTTGACCACCGGCAATGCTACGTCAGCCTCCAGCAAGGCCACCCGCACCTCACGCATCGCTTTCCCAACGTCTGCTTCTGTCAGTGCTCCGCGTTTCGTGAGCTGTGCAAACACCTCACCAAGGCGGCCAGCTAGGCTGTCGAACATCATTATAAACCAATTAGTTACAAGATACTTCAGGAGACCACCACACGGTCCCAAAGGCCAAAGCAAGAGACGCCAACTTTGCCTCGAAGTCAACCCGCTCTTCTCCAAAAAATCACAATACTGGACGTAGTGGCTACACCGGTTCTATAACGCCAAGATGACAATACGCTCATTTACTAAAATGCACGGACTTGGCAACGATTTTGTTGTACTTGACGCCCGAGTCGACCCAATTCACCTCAGCGCCAATCAAGCACGTGCGATTGCTGACCGCCGGACGGGAATCGGTTGTGATCAAATCATTACGCTTAAACCATCCGACAAGGCCGATCTGTTCATGCGCATACAAAATTCGGATGGAAGCGATGCGGAAGCATGCGGAAACGCAGCACGATGTGTTGCATTACTGGCGATACGGGAAAACGATTCCGATGGTGCGCTTCTTGAAACCACCGTCGACACATTGCATGCGACCACGACAAGTGATGGACTAATAGTTATTGACATGGGGATACCTCGCTTCTCTTGGCAAGACATTCCGCTTGCAGCGCCGGAGGATACCCTCCACGTCAAATTGGTGAGGGGCTCCCTTTCAGATCCAGCCGCAGTCAACTTAGGAAATCCTCATGTGGTTTTTTTTGTGGACGATGTGTCCTCTGTGCCAATTGAGAAACTAGGACCAAGCCTAGAAACGGACCCGATCTTCCCGAAGCACGCCAACATCGGCGTTGCCAGCATCATCGATCCCCGAGGTAAAATCCGACTAAGAGTGTGGGAACGTGGTGCCGGTTTGACTCTTGCCTGTGGCACAGGTGCGTGCGCTGCCTTGGTTGCAGCTCATCGGAGAGGGATATGCGACCGCGAGGCCGAAGTTCTGCTTGACGGTGGAAAACTTTATATTCGGTGGCAAGAAAATGATCATATTATAATGACCGGGCCAGCCACGATCACTTTCGTAGGCGAGATAGAGGCATCACTACTGATATGAAATCTGAGTCTAGCTTCGCACCTGAAGTATTAACTTTTGGATGCCGATTAAACACTTACGAGTCGGAAGTTATCCGCCGCAACGCAACCACGGCTGGTCTTAAAAATACGGTAATTGTGAACACTTGCGCTGTCACGGCGGAAGCGGAACGGCAGGCACGACAAGCAATCCGCCGCACGCGACGGAAGCACCCCAACGCCCACATCATTGTCACTGGTTGCGCTGCCCAGATATCACCAAGCGCCTTCAGCACAATGCCCGAAGTTGATCAGATTCTCGGCAATATGGAAAAGCTGGATCCAGCTTATTTTGAGGTGTCCCGCCGAGAGCGAGTTCGTGTCAATGACATCATGTCCGTGACCGAAGCCACCACCCATATGGTTGGAAAATTTGGTGGGCGGGCACGCGCATTTGTCCAAATCCAAAATGGATGTAACCACCGCTGCACTTTTTGCATCATTCCATTTGGCCGCGGGAATAGTCGCAGCGTTCCAATTGCAGATGTACTAGCCGAATCTCAGCAACTGGTTGCTCTTGGTTACCAAGAGATTGTCTTGACCGGTGTCGACATCGCTTCGTATGGCGGAGATCTACCAGGTGAACCAAGTCTCGGGAGGCTGATCCGTCAGTTACTCCGAGCCGAGCCCAAATTGGCTCGTTTGCGACTTTCATCCCTGGATCCAGCCGCTATCGATGAGGAATTGTGGTCGTCCCTTCAAAATGAGCCACGCCTGATGCCGCATTTACATTTTAGCATCCAAGCCGGCGACGACCTCATTTTGAAACGAATGAGACGTCGCCACAACCGAAGTAACGTGATGGATTGCTGTGTCCGCGCGCGGGCTCTGCGTCCTGGTGTCACACTTGGAGCTGATCTCATAGCGGGATTCCCGACCGAGACCGATGTCATGTTCAACCGAACGCTTGCGCTAGTTCAGGAATGCGAACTTAGTTTTCTACACGTGTTCCCTTTCTCGCCGCGCAAAAATACCGCGGCGGCACGCATGCCTATGGTACCAACCGAAATACGGCGCGCTCGCGCGGCTCAGTTACGCGCAGCCGGCATAAAAATGCGCGCCACCATACTTCGCCGGAATCTCGATCGCCAAGTTGAAGTTTTAGTAGAACAACCAAGCCAAGGCCGAACCAAACATTATATTCCAGTGCGTCTGTCCACCACGGAACGCCCCGGAACGCTTCAACAGGTGCATATCGTTGGAATTGAGGGAGAAACGTTGGTCGGCGAAACATTATGAATAGCGACGCACCAACATATCATGATAGTTGGCTAGATCGACTCAAGGCTGGTCTACAAAGGTCATCATCAAAATTAGGGGATGGTATCGCAAGAATTTTTATGCAACGCGGCTTGGATACGGAAGCCCTTCAGCAACTCGAAGATCTTTTAATTTCAGCTGATCTTGGTCCGACTGTAGCAGCTGATTTTAGCGCCTCACTCACTAGCAGGAGATTTGATCAAAACACTTCTGAAAAGTCAGTTCGATTAGTGTTAGCTCGAGAAATCTCCAACAAACTTCAATCCCTCTCCATGCCCATTATTTTAAATCCATCTCATCAACCCCACGTAGTTTTGTTTGTTGGCGTTAATGGGACCGGAAAAACCACAACTGTTGGTAAGTTTGCTAAACAGATGATTATTAACGGCGATAAAGTTGGTATTGTTGCTGCTGATACTTTTCGCGCAGCTGCAATAGAGCAACTGGTGGAGTGGGGGAAAAGATCTGGATGCGAGGTAATCCGCAGTGATACAGGTGCTGACCCCTCAGGGTTGGTTTATGATGCGGTGACACGTGCGCGTGCCGAGGGGTTTGATGCCCTGCTAATCGACACTGCTGGTCGGCTCCACAACATGTCTAACCTGATGGATGAGTTAGCCAAGCTTGCTCGTGTTCTTCACAAAGTAGACGCCAACGCCCCTCATGACGTGGTGCAAGTGCTTGACGCTACCACAGGCCAAAATGCGCTCTCGCAAGTAGAGGCCTTTCGGAAGACTATCGGGGTTACTGGACTGGTCATAACCAAACTCGACGGTTCGGCCCGCGCAGGGATAGTTGTCGCGCTGGCCGAACGTTTCAACCTGCCAATCCACGCGGTTGGTGTGGGCGAAGACATTCAAGACTTACGCGCCTTCAACGCAAATGAATTTTCGTGCGGACTAATGAACCTTGATGTGGCGGATTTAGAACAAAAATGAATCAGGCTGTTAGACTACTGTTAGAAATAGGTCCGCTTGTTGTTTTTTTCATTGCGAATGCGCACTACGGAATTTTCATAGCCACCGCAGCATTTATGGTAGTTACCGCCGTCGCGATCCCATCAATGTGGCTGCTCGAGAGGCGCTTGCCGGTTATGCCGTTGGTCTCGGGTTTATTCCTGCTCGCGTTCGGCGGCCTTACATTGATACTTCAGGACGAGACATTCATCAAACTCAAACCAACCATCGTTAATCTCTTGTTCGCTGCAATTCTCACTGGTGGCCTCGTTAGGCGAGTGCAATTGCTCAAACTCTTGTTTGGTTCAGTGATGAATTTACATGATCGAGGCTGGCATTTACTTACCAGGAGATGGATCATATTTTTTTTGATACTCGCATTTCTCAACGAAGTAATTTGGAGAACGCAAACGACTGAATTCTGGATCCAATTCAAACTGTTTGGCATCATGCCGCTTACCTTGGCCTTTAGCATGGCCCAATTGCCTTTAATCAATCGATATATGATTTCATCTGGCTCGGACAGCTCAAAAAACTAAAACGTTCTGCCACAATTTTTCTGAAAGCTTTAGAAATAGGCTTATATCATGACAATGTATCAAGGAGGTTGCCACTGCAGACGGATAAGTTTCGAGGTTTCTGCCTCTGAACATCTAACAGTTTATGACTGTAACTGCTCCATATGCCATCAATCTGGATTTTTGCATCTTATTGTAAATACGTCGGATTTTCGCTTGCTCTCAGGTGAGGCCGCCTTCGCTGTGTATCGCTTCAACACGGGCACCGCCAAACACCAATTCTGTGCTACTTGCGGCATAAAATCTTTTTATATCCCACGCTCTCATCCCAATGGATACTCGGTGAATGCGCGTTGTCTCGATAAAGTCGATACTAACAAAATTGACATAAGGCCCTTTGATGGGAAAAACTGGGAGTCATCTGTAGACGATTTCCGACATAACATATAAAAACACGCGAGCAAACAAAGCGCCGAATCCGCCACTTGTAAATAAGTATAAGCCCTCATTTCTCCTTCCGGTGAATTTTTGACGACACCTCATTTTCGTTGAGAATCGGCATCAAAACCAGTTTCCAAAGGGATTGCATCCTTGGTTCGCGAAATTGCTCCAAGCCCACTGCCATATTTCTGTGGCCCGCATCCGGCTGTGCCTTATAGGTGCCAAAAATCCGGTCCCAGCAAGATAAGTTGAAACCAAAGTTGCGGTCGGTTTCCTCAGCAATCACGGAATGATGCACACGGTGCATGTCTGGAGTGACCAAAACGAAACGCACCCATTTATCCACCAGTTGTGGCAACTTGATATTTCCGTGGTTGAACATCGATGTCCCATTGAGCAATACCTCAAATATAATCACGACTAACGGCGCAGCACCAAGCACACCAATTGCCGCCATTTTTATCATCATTGATGCCAATATCTCGATGGGATGAAATCGAACGCCTGTGCTAACGTCAAAATCGACATCAGCATGATGTATTCGGTGTACACGCCACAAAGCTGGAAACGCGTGAAACATGACATGCTGAACATAAATCAAGAGATCAAGCACAATTAGGGAAAACAAAGCCTCGATCCAAACAGGCCATAGTACAAAGTTAAAAATCCCAAAATTATATGAAGCTGCGAAAATAGCTGCACCGACGGCCGCCGTCGGAAACAGAAGTCGGAGAATTATCGTATTTATAACCACGATTCCTAAATTATTGGCCCAGCGAACAATTTTCGATACTTGAAGAACTCGACGGGGCGCAATTAACTCCCAGAGCGCGATGGCAGCAAAGATTCCTGCAAACACACCTACGCGAATTTGTACTTCATGCATGATAATAAAATTCAGCATCCCTTAGTTACGCCTGATGCCCTTCGGCAGGCTTAGGACAATGTCTAAGCACCATCTGTAGCCAGCACGTTTCTCTAAAAACATTTAAACGAAACAAAGACCCAACAAATCCCACGGGAGTTATCGAAAACACCAAAGAAGTGGCACCCAACCCGTTTGGGATACAACAAAAAATAATCAGTCGAGGTTGTGCCAACATTGCGATCAATTACTGCGACATTTTTGACCGAATAAAGCCGCTGGCCTCTGCGACCGCTTCTTCACGACCGATACGGGTTACCTGAACACCATCGGGGAAAGCTCCCAATAAGCGCGTTGGCGTCGCAGGGTCAAGAATGACGAACACGCCAAAGTCATTCTCTCTGCGAACTAAACGACCGTAGGCCTGCTTCAGTTTCATCCGGGCCATCATATCGTCGTATGCTGAGCCACCAAAGTGTCCTCGGCGGGCCTGATGCAAGATACCCGAACGTGGCCAGGGCACTCGATCAAAAACGACCATGCGCAATGATGGGCCTGGCACATCGACCCCATCTCTCAAAGCATCAGTTCCGAGCAAACAAGAATCCCGCTCCGAACGGAAAATCTCAACTAGTGTACCGGCATCTAGATGATCCACATGCTGCGCCAAAAGATTAAGTCCGACTTTATCCAGATCCGGAGTGAGAATTTTTTCTGCCCGTCGAAGACGCCATATCGCGGTAAACAAGCCAAGTGCGCCGCCCCCAGCAGCAACGAACAGCTCCAACATTGCACGTGCTACCTCGTCAGCATTGTTGCGATCGACGTCGTTAACTACCATCACTCGCGTCGCAACGTTGTAATCGAACGGAGAGGCCACGACAGCACGGATTGGCTCATCCAAAAAATTAGGCGCGCCCACGCGTTTCTCGGCGACTACCCAATCTTTTTCCAAATCCCCTGTTCCATCCCTCAGAGTTGCAGAGGTGATCAAAACACCGTCAGCCCGACGAACTACAGACTCAGCAAATGGGACCATAGGATCCACCCAGTTACGATACATTCCAACATCCGACTCTCTGCCATTACTTCGTTCAATCGCAAATCGGTCTATTGCCCACTTTGGCACCTCACAAGGTAGAGACATCAGCATAGCCTGCCAGGATGTTACCAGTTCCAGTCGCCGCCTACACAAAGACTGGGATACGGCTTCTAGACGAAAACGTTTCCCATTCTCCATATCGCTTCCAGAATCATGTAGAATCCGGTCAATAGTCAGCTCAAAAGCAGACATTGCTACTCCAAGTCGAGATAACGCCCGCTCAAGTTCCATCGCAACAGAGAGTAGTCCCTCGACACACGGGTGCGGACGTATTTCCAAGTCGTAACCGTCATTCGGCCGCGCCTGAGTAATGACCTGCTGGTGCACGCAACACAGAAATAACTCTAACTCACCCTGCGGAGAACCGTCCGCGACTCGCTGTTGCCAGCCTGTGGCGGGCAACATTAGCGCGGATTCAAGAATAGCTTTCATCGCCACCATCGCGGCACTATCCTCAGCTACAAGATCACCTATGCGTCCCTTTAACCCACGCGTCCTACCAACCGAACCAACCTCGATGCCGAGCAACCAACGACGAAGTTCAAATGTATCTCGGCCTGATAGACGTGAAGTAAAAGTACTATCCGCCGCATCAAACAAGTGGTGTCCCTCATCAAATACATAATGGCTAGGCAGCAGTCCGATGTCCTCGTTTCTGGCACCGAGAACCATCACTAGTGAGTGATTTGAGATAACCAACTCGGCGTGCCGGGCACGGCGCACGGCGCTTTCTACAAAGCATTTGCGATAATGGCTGCAGGCAGAGTAGATGCATTCGCCGCGGTGATCTGCAAGACCGCTGATATGCGACTGCCGGAGCAAACCACCCAACCAAGCCGGAAAATCCCCGCCGATCATGTCGCCGTCACGAGTAGCCATTATCCATCGCGCCAACAGTCCAAGCGCGCCAGATTCAGCGTCGGAAGGCAATATGCGGCTATTAACCGCCTCTTCGTAATTGAGCAGACATAGGTAATTTTCTCGTCCTTTGCGAATCACCACTCTCTGATGTTTGGTCTCACGGTCTGGGTACAGCCGATCCAATTCACGATCAATCTGACCTTGCAGATTTTTAGTGTAAGTTGACAACCAGACTGTACCACCATTTTTGCGTGCCCATAGACTCGCTGGGGCAATATAGCCCAGTGTTTTACCGACCCCCGTGCCCGCTTCAGCTATCACAACCCGCGTGGGATCAGGCTCTTTGCGGGGAACAAATGCCATTGACGCAGCCGATGCGTAGTCGGCCTGTTCCGGCCTTGTCTCAGACTCCGTACTAAGCAAATCTGCAAGCTGGGAACGAGTTTCGGAAGCCGT
Source organism: uncultured Alphaproteobacteria bacterium (assembly GCA_913044255.1). Taxonomy (GTDB): domain Bacteria; phylum Pseudomonadota; class Alphaproteobacteria; order UBA7887; family UBA7887. Next base: position 37 of record CAJWOI010000013.1, on the reverse strand, counting down.
CACAGCTGCAAGGTCCGCAGACTGCGACGGGGTTCGG
>CAJWOI010000012.1 GCA_913044255.1 uncultured Alphaproteobacteria bacterium | reverse complement strand
CTACCAGCTGGACATGGAAATGGCATTTGTGACCCAAGAAGATGTATTCGGTGCCATCGAGCCAGTATTGCACGGCGTTTTCGAAGAATTTACTGAATGGAAAGTGACCCCACCACCCTTCCCCCGAATTCCATTCCGTGAAGCGATGCTGCGCTACGGCACGGACAAGCCCGATCTTCGCAATCCACTCATAATATCTGACCTTACTGAATGCTTTACCATGGAAGGAGTGACATTTAACGCCTTCCGAAAACCAATTACATCTGGAGCAGTAGTACGAGGGATTCCCGGACCCGCCACTGCCAAGCGCCCACGCAGTTTTTTTGATAAGCTCAACGATTGGGCACGTAATGAAGGCGCACCAGGACTTGGCTATATTACATTCGATGAGGCCGGGATTGGTAAGGGGCCAATAGTCAAATACATCCCAGAAGCGGCGCAAAACCGGATTAAGGAATTGGCCGGGGTTGGCGCAGGAGATTCTATTTTTTTCGTGTGTGATCAACCCAATAACGCCTCTGTATTTTCGGGACTCGTTCGGACACGCCTCGGCGCTGAGTTGGATCTGCTGGAAAAAAACTCTTACCGCCTATGCTGGACTGTTGATTTCCCGATGTATGAACGAAATGAAGAGACTGGCAAAATAGAATTTAGTCACAATCCATTTTCTATGCCTCAGGGTGGGTTGCAGAAATTAGAAACCTCTGACCCAACTGATTTGTTAGCCTACCAGTACGACATAATATGTAACGGCGTAGAGTTATCCTCTGGCGCAATTCGCAATCATCGAGCAGACATTATGCTCAAAGCATTTTCAATTGCCGGATACAGTGCCGATACGGTGGAGGACAAATTTGGAGGGATGTTGCGCGCCTTCCGGTATGGCGCTCCTCCTCATGGCGGCCTAGCACCAGGTATTGATCGAATCGTAATGCTGATCGCTAACGAACCCAATATTCGTGAAATTACTCTTTTCCCAATGAACCAGCAGGCCCAAGACCTAATGATGGAGGCACCAAATACGGTAGGTGCTCAACAACTCAAGGACCTTCACCTGCGTCTTGCACTACCGCCAAAACCCAAGGAAAGCTAACAAATCAAGAGGCAAGATACATCGCGTGCAATCTTGCCTCTCACTTGCTTACTTTATAACTGTTTTACTCTCTCAAGCACCGCTTCTGCGTGATTTGCGACCTTTACCTTTCGCCAAATGTCTTTAATGACGCCTTTTCCATCAATCAAAAAAGTTGATCGCTCAATTCCCATATATTTTCGCCCATACATACTTTTTCCCACCCAAACAGAATATTTCTCGCACAGCGAACCGTCAGCGTCCGATAAAAGACGCACCTTAAGCTTGTGTTTTTTTATAAATTTATCGTGAGCTACAACACTATCCTTGGACACACCCAATATCACCGCGCCTGCTCTCCTAAACTTCGTCAACAAATTTGTAAACTCGATAGCTTCCTTGGTACAACCACTGGTATCATCTTTAGGGTAAAAATAGAGTATCACTGCCTTGCCCAACAACGACTTCAAGCTGATTTCGTCGTCACCATCGGCGGGTAATTTAAAAACCGGGGCCCTATCTCCAATCTTCAGTTCTTTTGCCATTTATTGACTTTCTTTTCTGGTTGAATAGTTAATTCATAGGCGGATGCTGCCTCGCGAATGATTGCCGCAAAATATCCTGACACCACTCCCTGAGCATTGATAAGTTTCGCTTTCAGATCAGGGAAGTCATCAGCCCCGCTGGCACGAACCAATACATCACGTAAGCCATTGGGTGATTTTTTCTCCTCAAACTGCCCAGACAAACTGATGCGCATAATAGCCTGCAGATTTAGAAAGAGGTGCGCTGCAACCGTAAGTTCATCCACACTCCGAAAAGAAAGTGAGCCTACAGCAGAAATTCTCTCCAACGCACCAATGGTGTGCGTACTTAGTATGCCGGACTCTATGGCGGCATCTCTTAGTTGTAGATACTGGACTAAAAATTCTAAATCAACCAAACCGCCTCGGACATATTTGATGTGCCATGGGTCCTCAGTGCCACGCTCCGCCTCTATTTTCCGTCTCATGCCGTAGACATGGCTGGCTAATTCTCCCGCATCACGACTGGTGCACAGCGTGTTTTTTATTAATTGCTCAATCTCTACCTGCAATTTGCTCGGAGCCACAATCACTCGAGCCCGACTAAGTGCCATCAACTCCCATATCCAAGCCTCGGTTTGATAATATTTTTCAAGTCGCGCAAAGTCACATGCTAGCGATCCACTTGCACCCATTGGCCGCAACTGCACATCCACTTCATACAATTGGCCTTGCCCAGTTTGCACTGACAATGCCGAGATTAATCGCTGGCAAAGCCGAGAATAATAACTGTTGACGTTAAGACACCGAATGCCATCAGATTCTGAATTAGGCGGCGCATGAAAAATAAAAACCAAATCGAGATCTGAACCTCTTGTCATCATGCTACTTCCAAGTTTTCCAAAACCCACCACCGCAAACTCCGCTTCTGCAACTTTGCCATATTGTTTTTGAAAATCGGTCTCCACGGACTTCAGAACCTCTTCAATTAATATATCGGAAACGCCGCTTAAAACTGCGCTCGCTTGCTGTGTGTTAATCATTCCCCGCAAGTGCTGCACACTAACTTTAAATTTAACATCCCCTGACCATCTCCTCGTGATGTCAAGCACGTCTTGCAAGTCCTTCGCAAACCCTAGTTCACAATCCAAGGACTGAACCAGCTCCTGCCTTCCAGGCGGAGTACCAAAAAAATCCGTGGTTAGCACCGATTCAAGCAAACGCGTCTGGCTACTAAGGTAACGCGCCAATCTAGGAGAGGTACCCATTATTTCCGCTACCACATCAAGCAGTTGCGGATGCGCCTGGAAAAGAGAAAAAAGCTGGATTCCCGCGGGCAAGTTAGCGAGAAATTCGTTGAAATTGATAAAGGCCGCCTCCGGATCCACCGTCCTAGATAGCGACGTCAACAGAACAGGCATCAATTGTGTTAATATCTGGCGGCTACGAGTGCTGCGTGTAGCCCGAAGTCGCCCGTGATGCCAGGTTCGAACGGCAGCAGTAACAAGTTCCGGCCGGCCATAACCCATAGCCCTCAAGGTCTCAAGGGTCTCCGGATCATCGTCAACACCCGTAAATACGAGGTTGCCATCGGATGTGTTGGGAACGATTAAATCTGGCGAATCATCAAACAAGCCAGAGTAATGTGATGCCACTTTCTGAAGGTTCAATAACAACTCACCAGTAAATTCCGATGTGACTCGGTAACCGAGAAACCTCGCCAAATGGTCTAGTTCCTTGGGATCGCGCGGTAAAGTATGAACCTGACTGTCGTGGATCATCTGCATTCGATTTTCTATTCGACGCAAAAACCAATAGGCAGTCACAAGATCATCGTACACGGCACGCGAAATCTGATTTTCGCACTCTAACAACGCAAGGGCTTCACAAGTTGATCGTGACCGCAATTGTCGAATTCGACCGCCCCATATTAGCTGCTGCGTCTGAGCGAAAAACTCTATCTCACGAATTCCCCCACGCCCCAATTTAATATTGTGTCCAGCAATCGCAATTTCACTACCACCTCTATGGGCGTGAATTTGGCGCTTTATAGAATGAATGTCTTCAATCGCCGCAAAATCCAGTGACTTACGCCATACGAATGGTTCTATGACTTCAAGAAAATTATTTGCTGCAGCAAAGTCTCCTGCGACCGGACGCGCTTTTATTAAAGCGGCACGTTCCCAGTTCTGCCCCAAACTCTCATAATAGGTTTCGGCGGCAGTGGTCGAAACAGCGAGCGGAGTTGAACCGGGGTCTGGTCGCAACCTCAAGTCAGTCCGGAACACGTATCCATTCGCCGTACGGGTTTCTAAAATTTCAACCAAACGCCCGGCCAACCGTGAAAAAAAACTGCCCTCCTCCAAATTATCCCGTAATCTTAAGTGCGCCGGCTCGTAAAGAATAATTAGGTCTATATCGCTCGAGTAATTCAGTTCATAACCCCCAAGCTTTCCAAGCCCTAAAATAATCAATCCGCTGCCTTGTGATGGAACGCTCATGTCGGAGAGACAGATATCGCCAGAATTTGCTGCCATAAGCAACAATCCGTCAACCGTAGTTGTTACAACCTGATCGGCAAAGCGCGACTGCGCTTCTGCCGACTGACAAGTTGACCAAATCCCAAATATCTCCGCTAAAGCAATTGCTAGCGAGGCACGGCGACGTGCACCTCTCAACTCATCAGAAAACACGTCAAAATCAAGCGTATGTGTGTTTCCCAGGACTAACTTTGGTAACGCGTCGAGCAACTGATTGAAAACCGTATCAACACCATCATACAAACAATCGATCAAACAAGATGATTCATGCGTCACACAATTTGCTAAATACGGGGAATTTCCGAATATACATATGAGAATAAGTCGCCCCTCCTCCGACTCTGCAATATGATGGGCACGTGCATCGCCCGAAGTTGCACCCCACTTTTTAAGATCCGCAATGGCACCTACGTCGTAAGCTGGCAGAGGTAAGTGCTGCAAATTAGAAATAATGGTTGGGTGAAGTATTGTGTTCATGGGCTATTTGGCGTCATATTTGATCCGCGTCTATACTGAACCCTGCGCATAGCATGTAGATTCCAATTGATTCGTCCGGTCGCCAAAACGCTTCTCCATACGATTGCCGCTGCCACAGCTAGTGCGGCCGTTCTGCTGGCCGTAGTTTTATGGAGGCTATCCAATGGACCAATCTCTCTTGCTTTTTTGGCTCCGTATGTCGAACAAGCACTGAGCGCCGAAGATGCCTCATATCGGGTAAACTTTGAGGATTTCATCCTGACCTGGGCCGGTTGGGAGCGGACTTTGGATGTTCGCGCCTTGCGGGTCCAGTCCTTTAGTACGGACGGCACCTTACTTGCCACGATACCTGAGATGGCGGTTGAACTAAGTATAGCAGCGATGCTACGCGGAATCGTAGCTCCAACCAAATTAGAATTTTTCGATACCGACTTAAGTTTAACTATCGGGGCCGATGGAATCTTAAGCCCCGACTTCCAGGATTCGTCTGCCGATAGTTTGAAATTATATTTTGTAGACATGATAGACCGCGCGCTCGGAGTCCGACACACTGAGCATCCCCTGAGCTATCTGCGGTTAATTAAAATTGTAGAATCCAATATTACATTCCATCAACCGAATCTCGAACCAATATGGGCGGCGACCGCTGTAAATATACAAATCGAACATTTAAACTCTGGAGGCAAATTAAAACTTGACGCCGAAATCAATCTGGACGGGTCACTTGTAGATCTAGCAATCAACGCACAGTTAGATAGTACGAGTGGATTGATTAATGCTGACATAGACTTTGGGTCGTTAAAACCAAAACTGTTGTTGGGAGTTGCTCCAATAATAAGACATATACAAGGAATCGACATAGCGTTGAACGGACGCACTTCCATCGTCGCTTCCACTGCTCTGGACATCAAGAAGATTGATTTTGAATTCAATGGGGGTCCAGGAGAGTTGTGGTTTCAGGAATTATTTCCTCAAACCCCAAGCCTCATTGTCAGCAATTTACGGGCAGCAGGTGTACTGAAACCCATCAGCCAAACACTTACTCTAGAGAAAATTTTCATCGACCTCGGAAATACCACCATAAAAGCTGATGCCTCTGTTGAAGGCGAGTGGTTAAAGCCTAAAATTAAAGCCGATATCTTGATAGAAAATTTGCCTGTATCACGTATTGGCGAAACCTGGCCACCAAACCTTGCAACAAATGCTCGTGAATGGGTTACGAGTCGCATTTCTCATGGCACAGTGGAGCATTTGGAAGTGCATCTCAACATTAATCCCGGAGATTGGGAAGATAGTAGGATCGCCAGCCGCGAAATGATTTATGGACAGTTTCGCGTTGTTGGAGGCACTGTAGATTATTTGCCAGGACTTCCGGTTGCAGAAAATTTGATGGCCACAGGGTGGTACGATGGTGTTGACCTACATTTCAATATCAGTGACGGCCATCTAAGTAATCAAACTCTACGTGACGTTACGGTTACTCTTTCAGACATAGAGAAATTAGATGCACGAGGCACAATCCGAATCAAGTCCGTTGGCCCAATAAACGATCTGGTCCAGGTCCTCAACTCATCGCCAGTACAGAATGCGCACGTTCTCTTTGCGGAGTCATCCTTACTAAAGGGTACCATCAACATGGGCCTTGAAGTCAATTTTCCCTTGCTCAAGAATCTTGAAATTGAAGAACTCCAGATCTCTGGCGCTACAGTCTTGAGCGACGTGTCTATCCAAAAATTGAATCCATCCCCACTACTTCCAGAAATCGATATCAAAGATTTGAATGGGGAAATGATTATCCGCCCAAACGGTTTTGACCTGGATGGAACGGCTTTGGCAAACGAAACCCCTATTAAATTCTCCTGGAAGGAGAATCTGAACCCTCGGGAAAACCAATTTGTTACCCGTATCGATTTATACACAAAACTTGGCGAACTTGAACGAAAACAATGGGGAATTAATGACAATCGTCTCCAAGAAGTCATTGGGGCAACCGTGACATTAACGACTGACACAGATGGAACAACGGGGAGTAACATATTAATTGACGCGACAAACGCACATTTGACTATTCCTTCTCTGCAATGGAGTAAAATTCCTGGGACCCCAGCAAAGGCGGAAATAGCTCTAACCCTAAAGAATGGTATTCCTCTTGGAAATCCCACATTTGATTTTAGTTCTGAAAATTTCATCACTCGAGGTCACGTCGAACTCGATGGTCAGCAATTTGTAAAATCGTTGGTTTTCAAGTTACTTGAAGTTGGCGAAACACACCTCTCTGGACGGTTGGATGTGGAGGAAAATGGGAAATATAATATCGAAATAGCGGCAAACACGCTCGATATACGACCATTTATCGATAATTCCCACATCGACGACACGCAGCAAATAGTCGTGTCAGGCACGGCAACTAAGGCCATTCTTACCGACAAAGTAGTTTTATCCGGTATTGAAGGCTCGATGACGCGCCACAAGGATAGCAGCATCACATTAGAAGGTATGGCACATGAACTTGATCTACGTTCGTATTTCGCAGGCAAGGTGGACAACCATGAAACTATAGCTGATGAAGAGCAGAAATTTCCGCCGATAATTTTTACCGGGAACATAAAACGCGTTTTGATTAATGACCTAATGCATCTCTCAGACCTACACGGGGAAATTCATTATGACGGAGATAAAATTGGACTTGCTGAGATAAACGCTCACCTTGAAGAATCAGACAATGTCGAATTTCGTATAAGTGAACATCACAAAAACCGTGTCCTCTCAATTACTTCTGAGAATGCAGGCGCGGTGCTCCGTGCTCTCGATATAACGGATGACGTAGTGGGAGGAAGCCTCAACCTTCAAGGGACCTTCCACGATGAGGAAGAGGGAGAACCACTGACGGGAGAACTCATAATTAACGACTTTCATGTGGTAAATGCCCCACCGTTTGCCAAACTCTTAACCATTGCCACTCTGACCGGAGCCCTTGAATTACTGAGCGGAAAAGGGCTGCCGTTTGATCGGTTACAAGCACCGTTCGTTTATCAAGATGAAACCGTTATTTTCGATAAAGCTCGTGCGAGTGGTTTATCTCTCGGCCTAACAATCAATGGTGGAATCAGACTCAGGGATAATCTCGTTGATCTTAACGGTACAATAATTCCAGCCTACATATTAAACAGCTTTGTCAGTCATGTGCCAATTATCGGGGATCTTCTTATCGGTGGTGAAGGCCAAGGTATGTTTGCCCCGACATATCGCGCTCGTGGCTCTTTTGATGACATGGAAATCACTGTTAATCCCCTTGCTGCACTCGCCCCTGGGATACTGCGGGATTTATTTAAGCTGTTTGATCGCACGCCAAATACTCTTGGTGAAGAAAGATAAACATCCGAAAGAATCCCCATTTGGATTTTCGCTTAAAACCACACAAAATATGCAGATGACTGCGTTCTCGGGATATAACCGGAATCCAGGGTTGTCCTATTTCCCAAAATTCACTGCGCGGCAAAGAAAGCTACAATCCATCCTCGGTATTTTTGATCAGCCGCAATATCGCGTGCCGCTTTTTGCCGGCCGAAAGTTTAACTACGCGATTCTTATCTAGATCATCCATCGTTACAGAGCGATTTTCCGAACTCACAGCAACATCGTTTATTCGAGCGCCACCGCCTCGGATAAGTCTACGAATCTCGCCATTTGATTTGCCTAAACCGACAAGCTGGAACACCTCTATCACGCCAATGCCATCCGACAAAGATTCCGTGGGGACGCTATACGTTGGTAGCTCATCTCCTAAACCCCGCCGCTCGAATGTATCGCGTGCTGTCCGGGATGCTGACTCTGCGGCATCTACCCCTCGGCACAACGTTGTTGCATGGTCCGCGAGTAATATCTTAGCGTCGTTGATTCCGGCTCCCTCGAGATTCTCAAGACGCTCAATCTCTTGTAACGGCAGCTCTGTAAATAAGCGCAAGAATCGACCAACATCCGCATCTTCAACGTTTCGCCAGTATTGCCAATAATCGTAATTCGAAAGCCGCTCCTCGTTTAACCACACAGCACCCAGGGCTGTCTTGCCCATCTTTTCGCCGGAAGCCGTCTGGAGCAACGGCGCAGTAAGACCAAATAAGCTCTTGTTCTCGACCCGACGACCTAGTTCGACCCCGTTCACGATGTTGCCCCACTGGTCGGACCCGCCTAACTGCAAGACACACGCGTACCTTCTTGCCAGCTCCAAAAAATCGTAAGCCTGCAGCACCATATAGTTGAACTCAAGAAAGCTTAGTGGCTGCTCCCTTTCAAGTCGAAGTTTGACAGAATCAAAACCTAACATTCGATTGACCGAAAAGTGCCGCCCGTAGTTCCTTAAAAATTTTACATAATTGAGATCGCACAACCACTCAGCATTGTTCACCAAAACTGCATCCGTCGGACCCTGCCCAAATTTCACAAATCGCTCAAATATTTGACGAATTCCCAGCATATTGTGGTTAATTTCGTCGTTACTGAGCAACTGCCTCCCGCTATCTTTACCAGATGGATCGCCTATCATGGTGGTACCGCCACCAAGGAGCACGACCGGCTTATGTCCCGTTTGTTGGAGGTAGCGAAGCAGCATGATTGGCACCAAGCTCCCCACATGCAAGCTATCCGCAGTGCAATCAAAACCGATATAACCAATAATCGGCTGCGCAACCGCAAGGGCGTCCAGACCCTCAAGGTCAGTACACTGGTGCAAATAGCCACGAGCCACGATGGTCCGCAACAACTCTGATTTATGGTCGGTCATTGAATGACGACATTTATCCAATTGACAGAGATAGATAACGTCCAACCTATTACCATACGTATACTAAACACTCTATCAAACTTCATGGAGCAATCGTGACCACTCTTACCAAAACCAAGCCTTTATGCGCAATTGGCCTCATGAGCGGAACCTCTTTAGACGGCATAGATATTGCAGTACTGACTACAAACGGTGAGACTGTATCGAAATTTGGACCTACTGCCACCGCACCATACAGCAGAAAGCTTCGGGAAAAAGTACGTAGCACGCTAGGTGGTATCGGCGATACCTCTGGGGCAGAGGCGCTAGTAACGGAGGCACACATCGTTGCCGTGAGGACCTTCTTGAAGGAACATGGCTTAAATGCTCCTGAAATCGACCTAATCGGATTCCACGGACACACCATACTGCATAGACCGCTAATCGGAAAAACCTGGCAGATAGGCGATGGGAAACGGCTCGCACAAGAGCTTTCAATAGATGTGGTCAATGACTTTCGGGGAGCCGATATGGAGGGGGGTGGAGAAGGCGCACCCCTTGCCCCAATCTTTCATCAGTCGCTGGCACATGCCCTAGAACATCCCTTGTGCATCCTAAATATCGGCGGCGTGGCAAATGTGACCTGGATAAATCAAGAAGAAATGGTTGCTTTTGACACTGGCCCTGGCAACGCCTTAGTAGATGACTGGATGCTCCAACATACTGGTCAGGAAATGGATGCTGGAGGTACGTTGGCAGCCACGGGAAAAATCGACCAGATGGCACTGAAAGAACTTCTCAGTGACCCTTATTTTAGCCGACCTACTCCAAAATCTCTGGACCGGGATCATTTTTCTAAACACGCCGCAACACTTCTGGCAAAAAAGACTCCTGCGGACGGCGCTGCTACTTTAACCGCATTCACTGCACGGGCCGTGCGTTTAGCGTTGCAGGAATTCCCGAAACCCCCACGCCAGTTCTTAGTGTGCGGTGGAGGCAGAAAAAACGATACACTCATGCAAACTTTACACAGGGAATTAGGCACACAGGTAAAGTCAGTGGAAAACGTCGGTTGGCGCGGTGATGCGATGGAAGCGCAATTATTTGCTTTTCTAGCGGTACGGAGCCGATATCGCCTTCCACTCAGTTTTCCCACCACCACTGGTGTTGCATCGCCCAGGACCGGCGGGCGACTACTTCGCGCGACGCACAAAACAAAGGAGGCGGCTGGGCAACGTACATAGGTACACCCGACCTAGTTCCTACACTTAATTTCTAATGCAATTTCGTGACAAAGTGCAGAGAACCAACAAATGATCCCCCTAATTTTTCCCTAGTTCCTTCATGCGTTTGGTCACATATTTTTTAGCCCGGTCTGTTATGCGCTCAAGGTGATTTGCAAAAAAATGATCTGCGCCACGCATTTTTACGTAGTCAATATCAACGCAACGCTGGCTGGATAATTTCTCAGCCAATTTGGCTACGTCCGCCTCCGGAACAATTTCGTCCGCGGTACCTTGAATTACCATTCCAGAAACCGGACAAGGCGCTAAAAACGAGAAGTCAAATATATTGGCCGGGGGTGCAATATTTACAAATCCCGTGATTTCGGGTCGGCGCATTAGAAGTTGGAACGAAATCCAGGCCCCGAATGAGAATCCGCTAACCCAACAAGCCCGAGCGTCAGCGTTAAAACTCTGCATCCAATCAAGCGCGGAAGCCGCATCACTGAGTTCCCCCGTACCAAAATCATATTCCCCCTGGCTACGTCCCACTCCCCGAAAATTGAACCGAAGCGTAGAGAATCCCATAGACGTAAATGTGTGGAAAACACTGTATACGACCTTGTTATTCATATTCCCACCGTGTTGCGGATGTGGATGCAACACGAGTGCAACTGGCGGATTTTCACCACGTCCATGCTTGTAGCGGCCCTCCAGTCGACCTTCCGGACCATTGAAAATGACTTCAGGCACTCTGTTATCTCCTCCCTAAACCCGTCGGCGCAACTTCGCACAGCCTCCGACCTAGATGCCCAGGGAGGCAATAATGCCAAAAATACCAAACCACAAATTCTTGACTGAATTAGTCAAGGATTTTATATCCAGGATTCAAACTTTAGGAAATTAAATGGGCGCGCACAGCCTGGACCAGATGCAACCCCTAAGCATATCATAACGATTGAGATGATTTTCAAGAATTTGGCCGACCAAATTTCGGTGATTTTGAATCATGACCCAGCGGCACGCTCCCGGTCAGAGGTGATTTTTTGCTACCCGGGGTTCCACGCCATCATTTTTTACTGTGCAAGTAACCTAGCATGGCGCCACGGTTTGAAATGGCTGGCAAGGTTCATCTCTCACGTAGGTCGAGTTGCGACAGGAATTGAAATTCACCCAGGAGCTGAAATCGGAAAACGATTGTTTATCGACCACGGGATGGGCGTGGTGGTCGGAGCTACAGCGAAGATAGGAGATGACGTAACGCTCTACCAGGGAGTAACGTTGGGCGGGACCTCCTTAGAACGCGGTACGAAACGACACCCCACCCTGGAAGATGGGGTCATCGTGGGAGCAGGAGCGAAAGTACTTGGGCCCATAGTAGTAGGCGCCAATTCCCGTATTGGCTCAAATGCAGTGGTTGTCAAAGATGTCGAACCCAGCACGACCGTAGTTGGAGTGCCGGCTAAGGCGGTTGGTGACAACGATAAACTGAATAAAGATCACAATTTTATGGCCTACGGCACACCCGACAATCTCCCTGATCCGGTGGCCCGCGCACTGGATGGGCTCCTCGACGAAGTCAGTAAATTACGAGAACGCATTGAAGCCCTTGAGACCTTACGAAGTCCGACACCAAAAAGTGGAGTTCCAGAATCCGACACAGAGAACGATGGGAATTGAGATACAAATCAGAACGCCCCAATACTCGGGAGCCCGCCCAGAGCAAAATCCTAAATTGCAGATAGTGCCGGATTCTATGGAAGCGCATTAAAAATTGAAAAAAGCGAGCAACCAAACAAGTTACCTGGATTATAACGCCAGCGCCCCGCTTCGCCCGGCAGTTGCAGAGGTCGTAAAAAAAACACTGTTATTGGTGGGGAATCCTTCTTCAGTCCATACTTATGGTCGGATTGCTCGTGCCCAAATAGAGGACGCTCGTGACCTGGTAGCGGATACAATTGGTGCAGACCCGGCAAGACTCGTGTTCACTAGCGGGGGGACCGAAGCAAATAACTTGGCCATCACGGGGACAGACCGCAAAATTCATTTGGTATCTGATATCGAACATGACTCGGTGCTCGCGGCATCACCCAAAGCCTTGCGCATTCCGGTCGATCAGGCGGGAATTGTGAACCTACCCGCACTTGATGCGATGCTTACCAGGCAAAACTTGCCCGCTCTGGTCTCGGTCATGCTCGCAAACAACGAGACGGGCGTTATTCAGCCTGTGGCTAGAATTGCATCGGTAGCTCACTCACACAATGCTTTAGTTCATTGTGATGCGGTACAGGCACTTGGAAAACTTCCGGTCGACATGGCTGCGCTTGGGGTGGATTTAATTACCGTATCAGCACACAAAATCGGAGGACCCAAAGGAATCGGTGCACTGGCTATACATCACCGCACTGAGATTGGAGCACAATTAGTCGGAGGGGGACAAGAAAGCCGTCGGAGGGCAGGAACAGAAAACGTCTCTGGAGCGGTTGGATTTGCTGAGACTTGCCTCGAGATTAATAAAAACCGAGGTGAAATTGATCGAATATTGTATCTCAGAAACCGATTGGAGAAACAACTTATCAGTGAGGTCCCAGACATAGAGATACATGGTCGTGGAAGCCCACGCTTAGTTAATACTTCCTGCGTACGTCTGGTAGGTATGCCTGCTGAGACCCAAATAATAGCGCTTGATCTAGCTGGAGTCGCAGTCAGTGCCGGAGCCGCATGTAGCTCAGGAAAAGTTGCAAGCAGCCATGTATTAAGAGCAATGGGTGTCGAACCAATCGCAGCCGACGAATCCATTCGCGTAAGTCTGGGTTGGGCAACGACAGAAAAAGAAATTGAACACGCTACAAACGCATGGCTTGCGCTATATAATCAAATACAGAACAAGTCCGGCGAGACTGCTGCGTGAACCATGGGAAATACGAAGAAAGCCATGACGGGCACTAACGACCTCAAGCTGCCAATCTACCTCGATTATCAATCGACCACGCCGACGGACCCACGCGTGGTAGATGCGATGTTGCCCTACTTCTTTGATAAACCCGGGAATCCTCATTCCCGTTCGCATGGTCTCGGCCGGGAAGCGCACGATGCGGTTGAGGCGGCCCGCACAAAGATCGCGTCTACAATCGGATCAGACGCCCGAGAGATCATTTTTACCTCAGGCGCGACCGAATCCAACAACCTAGCCTTAAAAGGAGCTGCCCAATTTTATGGTGACACTAAGCGTCAGATTATCACGGTTGCCACGGAACATAAGTGCATAATTGCGACGTGCCAACATCTAGCCTCGAACGGCTACGATATAGTCTTTCTACCGGTCCAAATGAACGGTCTACTCGATCTCGACCGGCTCGCTGGCAAGATTACACATAATACGCTGTTGGTCTCGATTATGACGGCACACAACGAGATTGGCGTCATACAACAGATTAGCGATATTGGTGACTTATGCCGCGAACACGGTGTTCTATTCCACACAGACTCAGCGCAAGCTGTTGGGAAAATCCCCATAGATGTCAATGCGATGAGCATCGACTTGATGAGCATCTCCGGCCACAAGTTGTACGGGCCTAAAGGAATCGGTGCTTTATACGTTCGCCGCCGTCCTCGGGTGCGCCTGAGCGAACAAATTAGTGGAGGTGGTCAAGAACGCGGCCTCCGCTCAGGCACATTACCCACTCCACTTTGCGTCGGCCTAGGAACTGCTTGCGATATTGCCATCGAAGAATTAGACCAAGAGGCGCAGCGCATTGGTGATTTACGTGACCACTTGTACCGCGGCATTTCGGATCGTTTAAGCGACGTGATTCTGAATGGTGACCCGGTTCGTCGCCTGCCCGGAAACCTTAACTTAAGTTTTGCTGGATTGGATAGCGAAGAAATAATGTCGGCGCTTCCAGACATCGCGATCTCCTCCGGATCAGCGTGCACGTCTACATCTATAGAGCCGTCTTATGTAATCAGAGCGTTGGGGCTCGGCGAGGACATAGCCCGTGGATCCCTCAGATTCGGTATCGGCCGCTTCACCACCATTGCAGAAATTGATTATGTAATTGAACGCGTCTCTACCACAGTCTTATCGCTAAGAAACACGAGACCCACTACTCACACAGCGACAAGTCAAGTTGGCTAACTTACGGCCTCTAACTCGATCACTATGCAAACGGGAAAAACGGTAAAGCTAAAAATCAACCTGACTAACTCAATGACGGCGGGGAAGCTATGCCCAAGGTGACCTTTATTCACGGGGACGGTACCAGACTTAAGATTGAAGCCAGCGTTGGCGAGACAGTTCTTGAACTTGCACACGAATATGGGGTCGACCTCGAAGGCGCCTGCGAGGGCTCGATGGCGTGCTCAACATGCCACGTGATCGTAGACGAAGGTTTCTTCGATCTCCTAGAAGCACCGTCGGAAGACGAAGAAGATATGCTGGATCTGGCATTTGGCCTTAGCTTAACGTCACGCTTGGGTTGTCAAATCGTCATAACTGACGTTCTTGATGGCATAGTGCTCCGAGTGCCGGCAGGTAGCAGAAACGCGCTTTTGGGTTGAGAGAATACCTCGATGCGATACTTAACGACAGTCGTTGTATTAAGGCTAAATTTTGCTTCGATAGGTTAACCATTGACTGTCTCACAAGACAATCGATATCAAACAGCATCCAACCTAAATTTTTGGGGTATGAATTTGAACGAAACCACCCTATTTACGCGATTGCGAGAAGCCGCTGGAGGCGATTGGACTAAGTTCATAAACCACAGGTTCGTAAAAGCCCTGGGGAATGGGACTTTGGCTGAATCCTGTTTCCGCTACTACCTTATTCAAGATTATTTATTTCTTTTTCATTTCTCTCGTGCCTACGCGCTCGCAGCATACAAGGCAGAGACACTCGAGGACCTGCGTTACTCCGCAACTGCAATCAACAATATTATTGACGTGGAACTGTCGCTCCACGTCGAATACTGCCTCGGGTGGGGTATTGGCGTTGAGGACCTATCCACTGAACCAGAAGACATAGCAACCACAGCCTATACCCGTTTTGTACTAGATTGTGGGCACCGAGGTGATTTACTCGACCTCGCGACGGCGCTCGCGCCTTGTGTCACAGGTTACGCAGAGATTGGTCGGGCACTAGCTGTCGATTCAGCAACCGTTCGCGATGACAATCCCTACGTCAGCTGGATAGATATGTATGCCAGCGACGAATATCAAAAGGTATCCGGAGACTCGGTAACTCAACTCCAAGAATTAGCCAACCGACGCGGCGGAGAGATGCGCTTTAGTGCACTATCAAAAGTTTTTAACCAAGCTACACGACTTGAAACGGGATTTTGGGAAATGGGTTGGAACCATCAAAAGCTTTAAAGAATGTTGTCTTACTATGAATCCGAAGCCGCTTCCTTTTCCTTGTCGACAGCGAACAAAGACATGCGATACTGCGTAACTCAAACCACGGTTTACCTTAAATAGTCTAGCTGGGACACAAACAGCGCTTTGTCTAAATGGTAAATGTCAAATTCCACTATAGCATCATGACCCCCAATGAAACCAAACGAGGGAAAAGTAGGGTTCACCCGCTCATCTGCGGGAATTTTGTAAAATTCCATGTCCTATATGGCAAGGCATCGCCAATTACTCTCTCATAAAATGCTTTCCCGCGCGCAACATTCACTAAAGTCCGACCAAGAAATGAAAAATTCTAGTTTCATAGGCCAGCAAGGAAATAAGCGCGTTGCGGTTGCCATGTCTGGGGGCGTGGACAGTTCTGTAGCGGCAGCGCTAATGGTGGAACGCGGCTACCAGGTAATTGGACTTACGCTTCAACTTTACGATCACGGGACTGGCACAGGAAACCAACGCACGTGTTGTGCTGGCCGAGATATATACGATGCCCGCCGAGTGGCTACTCGTTTGAATATCCCACACTACGTGCTTGATTACGAAGACCGCTTTAAACAAGCGGTGATTGAGGACTTCGCTGATAGCTACATTAGAGGATCCACCCCTATTCCCTGCGTGCGATGCAACGAACGTATTAAATTTCAAGATCTGTTAGGTACTGCCCGCAGCTTAAACGCCGACGCTTTAGTCACCGGCCACTACGCCCGGAGAATAGCGACACGTGGTAGTAGGGAATTGCACAAAGCCTCTAATCTCTCGCGTGATCAGAGTTATTTTCTGTTCACGATAACACCTGAACAACTTGACTACTTGCGCTTCCCTTTAGGAGGTCTGGAGAAAGATCAAACTCGGGACCTGGCAGAAAATTTCGACCTGCCTGTCGCGGCCAAACCAGACAGCCAGGATATATGTTTTGTTCCCGATGGAGACTACGCTCGAACCATAGAGAAACTCCGGCCCGAAGCCGCAGAACCGGGTGATATAGTACTGGAAGATGAAACCATAATCGGTCAGCACGCTGGCATTATCCACTTTACCGTTGGCCAACGACGAGGACTCGGCATTGCCTGGCCCGAGCCGCTTTATGTCCTGCGCTTGATTCCGGACACTCGGGAAGTAGTGGTCGGTCCAAAATCATCTCTTCAAGTCACCCGCATCACTTTAAACAACGTTAATTGGCTAAACCCCGCCATGACTGTTTCCAAAGAAGTCAAACTAACGGTTAAAATTCGTTCCGCTCACTGTGGCACCCCTGCTCGGGTGCGAGCACTACCAAACGGTCGTGCGGAGATAAATTTTGATCATACTCCAGGTGCAGTTTCGCCTGGCCAAGCAGCTGTTTTTTACGACTCCAGTCGGTTGATCGGCGGCGGCTGGATAGAGTGATTTCCTACAAACTCCAATAGGTGACGTCGCTCCGCAGCTTGCTTGGGTCAAGAGCAGATTTCACATCGATCAATACGCAGTCGGAAGCCAAAAAAGTGCAGAGGCGAAGAAAACCCAATTCCAAATAAGACTCATGGGGCACCGCCAATACTAAACCATCTAGTTCACACATCGCGTCCAATCCTCGAAGTTCGATTCCATATCGTGCCAGTGCTTCCTCCGAATCGGCGAGGGGGTCATGCACCAGTGGTTTGATTCCGAATTCAATTAGTTTAGCAACAATGTCGGGCACCCTACTATTACGCAAATCAGACACATTTTCTTTGAAGCTTAAACCCAATATGCCGACCCGCGTCTCCTCCAGTACCTTACCCGCCTCGGTCAATAGATTGATTAATTTTGTGGCAATATGCACCCCCATCGAGTCATTTATCCTACGTCCAGCGAGAATAACCTGCGGATAATAACCAGCCTGCTCCGCACGTGATGTAAGGTAATACGGATCAACACCTATGCAATGCCCGCCAACCAGCCCCGGCATAAAAGGCATGAAGTTCCACTTAGTTCCGGCAGCCTCAAGTACATCTGCGGTACGAATATCAAGTTTGTCGCAAATCAACGCAAGCTCATTCATCAACGCTACGTTAAGGTCTCGCTGTGTATTCTCAATAACCTTGGCAGTCTCAGCGATTTTGATTGACGAGGCATAATGTAGACCAGCGCTCACAACCGGCCCGTAAACGGCCGCAAGACGATCTAGAGTGGCTTCATCCTGTGCGGAGATAATTTTTGTGATTGCTGCGAAAGAATGCTCACTATCACCAGGGTTAATCCGTTCAGGTGAATAGCCAACCGAAAATTCGACACTTTGCGCGAGGCCAGATATTCGAGCGAGTGCCGGACCTAAAACTTCCTCGGTCACCCCAGGATATACCGTAGATTCTAAAACCACTACGTCGCCACGCTTTAGATGGATTCCGATTAACTCACAAGCTTTGATAATCGGCCCAAGATCCGGTCGGCGATTTTTATCGATTGGCGTTGGTACAGTGACAACGTAGAAAGTGGCATTACCGAGATCATTCGGATTTGACGTAAAGATTCCCTCGCACCCAAGTAGTGTTTCAGACGGAATATCACCGTTACGGTCTCTTTGCTGCCTCAACTCCTCTACGCGTCTCTCATCAATATCATAAGCAACAACGCTGGCAAACTTCTCGGCAAATGCCACAGCTACTGGCAGTCCAACGTAGCCCAGCCCAATTACGGCTATTCGCTCTTCCACCGCGTTACTCCTTAAGATCGTCGTCGCAGACTTACTGAAACTACGCGTATTGAGCAAGACCCGCCATAGCTATGACTCTTACGAGATCGGCTTGACAGTCCACCGCGCCGTCCGTATAGGCGAGTTCGTGGCGGAGTAGCTCAGTTGGTTAGAGCAGAGGA
>CAJWOI010000011.1 GCA_913044255.1 uncultured Alphaproteobacteria bacterium | reverse complement strand
CCAAGTATCCGTGTCGTTGTTCTCACGGCGAATGGTAAGTTGTTCTGTACGGGACACGACCTTAAAGAAAGTCTCAATACCAAACAGGCCGAAGACAAACGTGCCGCAAACGTTGCATGCGCTGCAATGCTGCAGAGCATGTTGGAATTACCACAACCTATCATTGCCAAAGTACGCGGGATTGCCACTGCGGCGGGATGTGAGTTGGTAGCCACCTGCGATCTTGCGATTGCGTCGGATAAATCTCAGTTTGCGACACCCGGAGTAAACATCGGTCTCTGGTGTTTATCGCCACAAGTCGCGGTAAGTCGCACAATCGCTCCAAAGCATGCTCTGCAAATGCTTCTTCGTGGGAAGCTAATCGATGCGGAAACCGCTACTCGTTTCGGATTGATCAACGAGATGGTTCCTGACGAAGAACTAGACGATTGTGTTCGTGAGTGGGCGTGCGATCTCGCATCTAAATCCCCCTACACGATTGCATTGGGGAAAGAATCTTTTTATCGCCAGATTGAGATGAGCCGGAGAGATGCGTACAACTATGTAAACGAAGTGATGATACGTGCCTTCAATTCCAAAGATGCCAAAGAAGGGATAACGGCATTTCTTGAAAAACGAAATCCGAATTGGTCGGGGCGTTAATACGATATTAGTTGTGTGACTTGATCCCAGATATCTTGCATCGTCCGCGCTCCATCCAAAACATGCTTGCGGGTAGATAACTGGCTCCAATTGGACTTTACGGGAGGTTGAAAAAAATGGGCGCAAATGAATTTTCGTCGGAAGAGATCGAAAAATTCGTGGTCCGTTATAACGACCTGCCGAACCGAGTGTCGCCGGTTCGCCTGTTGGACATGGCGCTGCCCGAGTTTGAACGTAAGAGGTACCCAGTTGTTGGCCGCTCTACGGAACAAAGTTGGTCAGATAAGAGGGTTGGGGAAGTGGAGGATTTTAATTTGAATTTCATTTCCTGCGACCCAAAGTGCGGCATAGCGAGCCATGCACACGATTCGGACGAGGCATTTGTAATCCTCACTGGCCGCTGGTCAATCAGTTTTGGCGAGTCAAATGTCACGCACATAGAAGTTGAGCATTATGATGTAGTTTCAGTACCGCCAAATGTCATGCATGGTCTCACCAACCTTTCAAATTCTGAATCTTTCTTGCTCGCTGTTCAGGGAGCTCACCGTGGTGCCACTATCGAATGGTCCTCCCAGCTAATAGAGCGGGTACGAGCTCTTGGTCTTGATGTAGCGTCTGTCGAGCACCCTGGCTGCACCACAAGTCCTGGAAACTGACAAAAATTCTGAAGGCGCTTCGTTTTAGTTTTCCCAAAAAATAATTTCCCATACATCCCTTACAAACGAGCAGCCTCTGTTTAGCTCTACAAGTAAGATAAGATTACTCAGCAGCAACGGCTGAGGCGGGCGCGTCGACAATACGGGTTGCGAACTCGGCTGGTGCGACTATTTCTAGTACCTCGTAGTCCTTTGAATATGCGATTTCCCGATGCGGAATGCCTGGGCGCTGGTTTATGCAATCTCCCTTTTCGAGACGGCGTATTCCCTCTCCTTCGTATTCAAACTCGGCCCAACCATTTAGAACCAAAACGAACTGGAATGTGCAGTCATGGACGTGCCACTCCTGCACTTCGTCTTTCATTTCCTTGCCGTTAGCCTTGATTATATGAGCAATATAATCACCTTTGGTGGCCCCTTTGATGCCGAGATCGCAATACTCAAAAATCTCGCGCAAACCATCTGTCCAGACCGCTTCAGCGACCTTTTTGTGTGAAAAATCCCAATTATCGGTCATATTTTCCTCCAATGTCTGCACACCCTTCGCGCATTTTCCCGGCCGACCAGGTTTGTAATTCCTTAAAATGTTTCTACAGTGCGCTTTGTTCCAGACCTCAACTAATATTTGACAGAGATCGAGATTAATGTGTGATATGCATTCATAAACATTGATATTCGTGTGTGCTACCTAAAATTTATTTTAAGCATACGAGCAGTGAAAGTCTGCGTTTCCGTTAATTAGATGTAAGGGAGAACCCGGGTGACGGAGGATGCTAACGTACGATTTGCGCTCTTTGTTTCTCGGACCGGCAGAGTCTTCTCGGAGTTAGCATGATGGCGCTTCTAGAGGTAGAAAACGTTGTTGTTCGGTTTGGTGGGATTGTTGCGCTGGATGGAGTGACTTTTGATATCCCGAAGGGTCAAATTGTTGGGCTTATCGGGCCGAATGGAGCAGGAAAGACAACGCTATTTAATTGTTTGTCGCGTCTTTACACGCCGAATGCGGGCGATGTGTTGTTTAAGGGTAACTCCATCTTGGGATTGCGGGTCGATAAAATTGCGTCTTTGGGCATAGGCCGTACTTTCCAAAATTTAGCGCTTTTCTCTACGCTAAGTGTGTTGGATAACGTTTTAATCGGCGGTCATAGCCGGACCAAGAGTGATACAATTTCTAATGCTTTCCGCTTACCTTGGGTTCGCCGCGAAGAGAACGAACTCATGGCTAAATCGATGGACCTGATAGAGTTTATGGGCTTAGCCGAGGTAGTAAATACATCAGTTGGGGCTTTGCCATTCCCATATCAAAAACGAGTGGAGATGGCGAGAGCTCTGGTCAGTGATCCTGAACTGCTGCTTTTGGATGAGCCTGCGGGAGGTCTGAATCACGAAGAACTTGATCACTTGATGGAGCAAATTCGTGACATCCGAACCAATCGTCAAATTACTGTGTTGTTGGTAGAGCACCATATGAGTTTGGTGATGCAGGTTTCAGATAAGGTTGTTGCCATTGATTTTGGCCGTAAAATCGCCGACGGCACTCCGACTGAGGTGCAGAACGATCCAAAAGTAATCGAAGCCTATTTGGGAACCTCTGAATAATGCCGTTTCTGGAAGTAAGGGGCCTTAAAGCCTACTATCAGCAGACCCAGGCGCTTTTCGGCTTAGACTTTGAACTGGAAGAAGGGTCAATTACCACGATATTGGGGGCGAACGGTGCTGGTAAAACCACCACTCTACGCTCCATATGCCGGATGGTTCGTACCGAAGGTGAGATAAAGTTTGATGGAGATGATTTAACAAGTCTCTCAACCGAAAACGTTGTCCGGCGGGGTATAGCCCATGTTCCTGAAGGTCGTGGCACTTTCGTACGACAATCGGTCGAGGATAATCTACAGCTTGGAGCTTACACTCGGAAGAACAAAGCCGAAATTGCTGAGGATATTGAAAGAGTCTACTCATATTTTCCCCCCTTGCGAGAAAGATTTAAACAGCAAGCTGGGACTCTTTCCGGGGGCGAACAGCAGATGTTGGCGATTGGTCGGGCTTTGATGTTACGTCCGCGCTTGATGCTGCTCGATGAGCCTAGCTTTGGGTTGGGGCCTCTCATAGTCCAGGAAATTTACGCCATCATGCGTCAGATCCGAGAGCAGGAGGGAACGTCCATGCTGCTCGTTGAGCAAAATGCTAATATAGCTTTGAATTTGGCCGACCAAGCCTACCTGTTAGAGACGGGGACAGTGGCGATGTCCGGTGAATCTCACATTATTCGCGACGACGAAAACGTCCGTCGAAGCTACCTTGGCTATTAGGGGCGGGAATTATGGATCTTTTTCTACAACTTACTCTGGCAGGTCTGGCGATTGGCTCGATTTATTCGTGCGTCGCGTTATCCGTCGTAATGGTTTATCAGGCCAGTGATCACTTCAATTTTGCCCAAGGCGAGATGGCGATGTTTTCGACCTATATCGCCTGGACCTTTCTCGGGATGGGTACTCCTATTTGGCTGGCTTTTGTTTTAGCGGTCTCCCTTTCGTTTTTGGCAGGGGTGATCATTGAAAGATTGTTGGTAAAGCCAGTTGAAGACGCGCCTATTTTGAATCAAATCATGGTTTTCATTGGTTTATTGGTGATTTTTAACAATATGGCGGGTTGGATTTGGGAATTTACAATTAAACCGTTCCCGAGCTTATTCCCCGCAGACTTTGGATTTAAATCAAGTCTGATCGGACCACATCACATGGGTGTGATCGCCTTAACTCTGTTGGTATTGTTAGTTGTTTTCTGCTTTTTCCGATTCACGAGGGTGGGACTCGCAATGCGCGCAGCGGCCGCAAACCCTGACTCAGCGCGTTTAGTTGGTGTTTCAGTTGGCTGGATGTTGGCGCTTGGGTGGGGTTTGGCCGCGGCTATAGGGGCGGTAGGCGGTATTTTAGTTGCGCCGATTGTTTACCTGGAGCCAAACATGATGGCCGGAGTGCTTTTATATGGGTTTGCAGGCGCGCTACTCGGTGGGGTTACAAGTCCAGGTGGTGCTGTTCTAGGTGGCTTGATAATAGGTGTTTTGGAGAATTGGGTCGGCCAATATGTCCCCGGAGGCTCTGAACTCAAACTCACATTTGCTCTTATACTTATTGTTGGTGTGCTTCTCTTCAAACCGGCGGGCCTTTTCGGTCGCATCGTAGTAAAGCGGGTTTAACCAAGGATGGACCGCCCCAATCCTATTACACCTGGTCTGTTGATCGGTTTTGCGATCGCAGTTGCGTTCGGTATCGCGCTACCGCATTTGGTTTCTGATTTCATTACGTATCAATTTACCCTGGCAATAGCGTGGGCGATCGCGATGTTGGGCCTTAATGTGTTAACCGGTTATAATGGGCAATTTTCCATCGGTCACAGCGCATTCTTTGCTGCCGGAGCGTATTCTGCAGCGATATTCATTCACCACTTTGGGTGGGGTCCCTACGAAGCTATTGTCGCGGCTGCATTGATTTCGTTTGTATTCGGTTTTTTGTTTGGCTTGCCCGCCTTGAGACTAGAAGGTCTTTATCTGGCGCTTGCAACATTCGCTTTGGCCGTAGCGACGCCCCAGCTTCTAAAATTCGATGCATTTGAACATTGGACAGGCGGGGTTCAGGGTATTTTCGTCCCCAAACCCGACCCGATTGTATCGTCGATAAGTGCGGATCAATCACTCTATTACGTTGCGCTGTTTATAATTTTGTTTCTGATGGCAATCACCTGGTGTTTACTGCACAGCAGATCAGGCCGGGCGATGATGGCGATTCGTGATAATCCGATTGCTGCCAAGACTATGGGCATAAACACGTCACTGGTTAAAACCACAACTTTCGGTATAAGTGCCATGTATGCAGGGATCGGCGGAGCCTTGTTTACCTATGCAAGTGAGTTCGTCAGTCCAGACGCATTCAACTTTTTTGTCGCCGTTTATATTTTAGTCGGCTCCGTGGTCGGTGGAATAGTCTCTATACCGGGCGCTATATTTGGCGGACTATTTATTGTCTTTATGCCGAATTTTGCCCAAGATATTAGGTTGGCGTACGAGTGGTTGCCTCCTCCTTGGGCAATCTTCGGTGTGTTCCTGATTCTGATAATTTATTTTGTTCCTTTTGGTATATGGGGATCTTTGGAACGGTTGATAGTATGGACGAAACGAAAAGTATCAGGCTAAATATAGTTGGTAGGGTCTAGATAAGCCTCAACCAAAAGGACGTAGCGTGAATTTTGAAGAGAAAATGGGAGATACCCAAATGCGAATCAGCACTTTTGTGACCAGCGTGGCGGCAACTCTGCTGCTGACTGCTTCGGCAAGCGCTCAGACGGTCGGCGTTACAGATACCTCGATAAAGATTGGGAACACCAACCCATACTCCGGCCCTGCCTCGGTTTATTCATCGATTGGTAAAACTATCGTTGCTTATTTTAAATCGGTGAATGCAGACGGCGGTATCAACGGGCGTACCATTGACCTTATCTCTTTAGATGACAGTTACAGCCCTCCGCGTACTGTTGAGCAGGTCCGTAAATTGGTCGAACAAGAGAAAGTGGCGTTCTTATTCCAAACGCTGGGAACACCCACCAACTCCGCAATCCACCGTTATGTGAACGCAAAAAAGGTGCCCCATATTTTTGTAGCGACCGGTGCTTCTAAGTGGGGACAGCCTGAAAAGTACCCTTGGACCATCGGGTATCAACCTACTTATGATGTCGAGGGTGAGATTTATGCGAATTACGCCCTGGCAAACGTGGAAAACCCAAAAATCGCGGTTCTCTTCCAGAATGACGACTACGGAAAAGATTACAGAGACGGGTTTCTACAAGGTCTAGGAGACAGAGCCGACGAATTAGTTGTCAAGATGTTGCCATATGAGGTGACAGATCCGACCATCGATTCTCAGATTTTGGACCTGGCAGCAAGTGGCGCGAATGTATTTTTCAATATTACAATTCCAAAATTTGCGGCACAGGCAATTAAAAAAGCGTGTGAGATTGACTGGAAACCTTTGCACCTTTTGAACAATGTTTCGTCGTCCGTTAAATCCACACTGGTGCCCGCCGGACTTGAGTGTTCCAAAGGGCTGATCACCGCCCAGTTTATGAAAGATCCGACGGATCCACAGTGGGCGGACTCGGCTGGTTTTAAAGAATGGTCTGCATGGATGGAAAAAAACATGCCAAACGCCGACCGCGGCGATATTTTATATGCTTATGCTTACAACGTCTCGAAATTGCTCCATATGATGCTCGACGAATGCGAAGATCTCAGCCGGCCCGGCATCATGGCGTGCGCTGCTAATTTGAAAGATGTTGAGCTTCCCATGCTTATTCCTGGGATCAAAATCAACACTAGCCCCACAGATTTTTATCCGATCGAAGCGGAACAGCTTTCCGAGTTTGACGGCGAAAAGTGGGTCTTGTTTGGAGACATCATTGATTTGAGCAGGTAAGTTTATAGGTTTGATTAAGGTAGAGGGTGGAAGAGATACGTAAGAAAAACACCCGCCACAATGATGGGCCTTTATCGGGTTTTGATTAACGCGTGCAAAATTCTGGTGATCTTACTTCGGCGTGCCTACGCCAATTATTCTTGTGGATAGCGCCACGGTAATTTTGGCTGCTTGGCGTCTTTGTCAATTGTCCAGTGAGGTATAGCAAAACCTTCACTTACTTGCGTAAAGACCATTCGGACCCTGGTTCCGATGCCAACAGTCTTAATTACCTCTAGAGGGGCAAACTTGCCATCTGCTGTCACTAAATTTCCCGCGACTCGAAGAGATTCGTGTTCTGTTGGCTCACCTTTCTGAACATCTAAGTCAACGACCAGTATCATGTAAGGAACTTTTTCCTTGAAAGCGGGCTGGATTGGGTGGTGTACTTCGCCGTATGAGTGCACGGATCCTTTTGCTTCAACTGGGACCCAGTCATAATCTCTGTCTCCGGTCCATGGGCATCCTGTTGTTGGTGGATAGCGCAAAAGTCCGCTTTTCTTTCCTTTCTGGAGATGGAAGTCACCCTCTGCGCAAAAATTAAAAAACTCACGATTCTCCTTATCCACATCGTCGATAGTGAGCATCATTCCCATGTATTCACCTCGGACAGGCATCGCTCTCTCCTTTCATTTTCCGTCTTTCGCCATAATCATTGCTGAACCTGTGCCGGGATGAGCCCAGCCTAAATTTGCAGTAATTTCCACGTCCTTGACATGACGGCAGCCACCTTCGGAATACACATGGGTGTGTCGTTTCTTGCCGTCGTTCCCTACTGGGCAAGAATCATCAACTGTGTCGCGGAGTTGCCGGGTGTTTTCGATCACCATATTCATTCCATGGGTATATCCCTCACAGAGATGGCCACCTGATGTATTGTTGGGTCGCAACCCACCTAACTCGATTGTTCCCGAGGAAACGTAGTCTCCGCCTTCACCTTTCTTACAAAAGCCGTAATCTTCAAGTTGCAACATTGTTGTAAAGGTAAAAGCGTCGTAGGAACCGGTAGCATCTATATCTTCTGGTCCAACCCCGGCGTTTCGAAACAAAATATCTTTCGCGTAGTGCCCAGCCACAGTAGAAATCGGTCCACTCTGGTAATGCAGGTGGATGTCACCGCGTGGCTTGCAACAGCGACCAACAACCGACTGAATTACGGCCGGTGGGTTCCGACAATCTCGTGCACGGTCTAGACGCGTGACAATTATACATGTTGCGTTGTCTGTCTCTACGCAACAATCTAGTAGGTGCAGAGGTTTGCAAATAATTCGCGAATTAATAACATCGTCGACCGTACAGCGTGTTTTGTAATAGGCTTTGGGATTATTAGAGGCGTGTTTCGAGTGCGCAACTTTTACTTCTGCAACTTGTTCAGGCGTTGTGCCGTAGTCGTACATATGCCGTAAGAATGTAGGGGCAAACATTTGACCGGCACTTTGCCAACCGTAAGCGCGCCAGTGAATTTGGTCACCAGTGATTGGTACTGCTGATCGGGCGCCGATGCCACCAATTCGAACTTGGCTGTAGCCATTCATCGCGCGGTAAATAGCGACTGTTTTGCACATGCCGGCTTCAATCACACCGATGGCAATTCCAACTAAAGCCTCCGTCGAAGAGCCGCCACCATGAACGTCCATATAAAAGTTGAGCCGGATTCCAAGATCGTTTGCAACGAGTGGTGCAAAGGTTGAATCATTTCCGGAGTAACTAAGCATTCCGTCAATGTCGGTTGCACTCATACCCGCGTCAACCATGGCATTGCCGACCGCCCAAGTGGCAAGATTTCGGGTCGATTCTTCTGATCCGCGTCTGTACGTCGTTTCGCCAACACCACAGATTGCATACTTGCCACGCAGAAATTTTTCTGTTGAAGCATCTGCCTCGCCGAGAACGGGCATCGGCTTTCCTCCCTAAATATTTGGGCAACAAGATATAGTGATCTTAAAATATATAAAACTGTTTGACTCTTAATCTGTGTGCCCCTCTTGGTCTACCCGCAACGGATCCGTATCGGATATGTCACTGCAGATCACGCTAAAGAAGGATGGGCAACAATGCGCGTGGGGATTTAGGTTCTGCTGATAGCAAGGTATGGTTTTGGCCGAGGTAAGTTGTCTTACGATGAATAGGTTGCCCCTGCAGAGTGAGCCAGATTCGAGAGGGGACGGAACAGGAACGGGTTCGCATCGCTTGTTTACTTCTCATCCCCGTTGTGACACCCCTTCGCCATTGACGGCCTTGCTGCTGCTAGCCGAAAACTGCGAGGATGATGCAGGACCGGAACGTAGAACAATGCCCTCATAGCCTTTTTCAGCCACCTCATTGATCGTGGCGACATACTTCGGGGCGCCACCGTTGTATACGAAATATCGTGTCTTTCCGTGCTCGTGCCCGTCGAGATTTGAGTTGTATCCGGTGAACCAGCCCTTGGCTTTTCGCATTAGCATTTTTGAATACATCTTTGTCACATGTGCGGTCCAGCGTTGCTCAGCTTCGAGGGTCGTGTCGGCTCGGACGTAGCCATGCTCCCGCATGTATTCGAGAAAGGTTGTACACCAGTTGACGCCAGTCTCGATGCCACGCGGGTAGTTGGTCGAAGCCGAGCCGCTCTGCGGGCCCGTCGGCATCAATAGATTCGGAAATCCATGGACGAACATCCCGAGGAACGTCGACGGACCGTCGTTCCACTTATCTCTCAGTTTCTCTCCGCCGACACCTACGATGTCGATTCCGTCGAAGGCTCCGGTTACCGCGTCAAAGCCGGTAGCGTACACGATGATATCAAAGTCGTACGTATGTTCTGAGGTACGAAGGCCAGTTTTGGTGATCCGTTGGATGGGAGTCTCACTGATATCGACTAGGTGAACGTTGTCCCTGTTGTATGCCTCAAAATAATGGCTTTCGAGAGGCACTCTTTGCACGCCGAACCCATGATCTCGCGGGATTAGTTTTTCGGCGGTCACTGGGTCATTCACGCGCTCCCGGATTCGTTCCGCGATATATGCGGATAACTCGGCGTTAGGTTCCTCGTCGGTAAAGATCTCGCGAAAATTTCTCAACCAGATCCCGAATCCCGGCTCATCGTACAGCCGATCCCACAATGCCAAGCGTTCCTCGCGCGATACCTCGTAGAAACCCCGGCGGTCCGGTTCGTGCTCGAATCCGCCCGGCGTGCGCGCACAGGTTGCGAAAATCTCGTCGTAGCGAGACCGTATGTTGGTCATTTCCTCTTCGGATATTGGGCTATTGTTCAGGGGGGCGCTCCAGTTGGGGCGCCGTTGAAATACGGTAAGCTCCTCGACCTTGTCCGCAATTTCTGCGATGAGTTGTATTGCCGTCGCGCCGGTGCCGATAACGGCAACCCTCTTGCTGTTCATCTCAACCGGTTCATGTGGCCAATGAAATGTGTGAAACGATTGGCCCGTAAAGGTGTCCATGCCTTTGATACGTGGCAGGGTTGGGATCGAGAGAAGACCGAGCGCCATAATTACAAATCGACAGGTTAGTTTCCGCCCGTCGCTAATTTTCAGTCTCCATACGTCATTTGTTTCATCGAAATGTGCCGATTCAACTTGGCAATTGAACTGCATGTACTTACGTAGCTCGAACTTATCGGCAACGTAGTTCAGGTATCGTAAGTTTTCGGGCTGACCGGAGAACTGCTCTTTCCAATGCCACTCGTTCAGTACTTCCTTCGAGAACGAATAGCCGTAGGTGTAACTCTCTGAGTCAAACCGTGCGCCCGGATAGCGGTTGTTGTACCACGTCCCACCGAGGTCTTCCTCCGCGTCTAACACAGTCGCGTGTATTCCTAGGTCCATGAGAAGTTTAATTTGATAGATCCCGGCAACTCCGGCTCCGATAACGATAACATCATAGTCGTAGCGTGATCCCGGCTTGGCAGACGTTTGTCCGGCCGTGACGTTGTGTTTCGATATTTCGGGCATCACTTAAATCCCATCGTCTACCAGTCCCTTTCAAGCATACAACCAATTAGCAACTTTCTTGGCAGCAAGACTTGAGGCGGTACTCTGAAGGATTTTTCGACACGATTCAATATGCTGTCGTACTATAATTGCCGGTCAGTTTTCTAATGGAAATAGGGCACTAAGCTGCTCTTCGGGAAACGGGTCATTAATTTTCGGACCCCCGACTCCGGATCAATGGATCGAGCAACTCAGTCCTCTGATGGGCTGAAATTGTCAAACGTTTTCCGCCAAGTTGTTTCCTAATCTAATAGTATTTAGCATGTCCTTGGTTCCGAGAATATCAGGTCATTACTGAATAGGACTGAATAATGAGATCCCACGTTACTTCACCAACTGGAAATTTTGGTGCGCAAGAAGCAGCAATGCAAAGTTACCTGAGAGAGGGTGAAGAGAGAGCCCATTCCCTAGGAAATCGCGGCCCTTTGAAGTTCAACTCGGATGGGAAATTAGATCAGGATATTTTGAGCGACTACTCACGATTCGGTTTTTATATATTTGAAGGGGTTTTGCTGTCTGAGGAACTTGATGATATCGAATCTGATGTTGAAAACATCTTGGAACGCTTGCCGACGGAGAAGGGGTCCAGAGTGGACTCTAAGGGTCGGCCAGCGCTTGCTGTTGATTGTGAATCCCGCACCCTGCATTGGGCGAAGCCCCTCGGAGATCCTTACGGAGGAACTAAGGAAAATCATGGCCGCCATCAAATAAAAATGACCGAACCAATGGTGGATCCGGCGGCTCCAAAAGAGGTTGTTTATGTTATCACCGGGTCCTTGCAGTTTTCAGAGGCGTGTTTGCGGGTTTATGGGCATCCTGGGTTGTTGGCGGTTGCTCAAGAGATAAATGGGAAAGACTTCGTTCCATTTAACGAAGCGCTGTTTCTTAAAGAACCAGGGAGAGGTGCCTCGGTGTCGTGGCATCAAGATGGATTCACGCATTGGGACAAACCGGACTGGGACGAGGGGACACACGGGTTTAACTTTATGGCGCAGCTGTACGGTTGCACGGCGGCCAATGGCCTTTGGGTCGTCCCTGGCAGTCACAAACGCGGGAAACTTAACATTCAAGATATGCTGGTTGAGGGAGAGGCGGAAAGATTGCCCGAGGCAGTGCCGTTGATTTGTGCACCGGGAGATGTCGCAATCTGTAACCGACAAAGCATCCATGGTTCTTTTGCTAACACTAGTCCAGATTGGAGAGTAACGGTGAATTTTGGTTTTCATCGACGCTCATCCGTTTTAAACGTGGAAAGTGGCGGCATACACAATGACGTTGCTTTTTATGATGATGAAAGGATCCAAAAACGTTCTCGATTGATTGGCTATGCTATCGATGCGAGACAACAGCGTTTTCCGAAAGAGGAATCGTTCGTTTACGAGCCATTTAAAGACACGATTTTTGATTATAGCTGGGATGAAAATTCTAAAAAGGATATTAAAGACTACAACCTTCTTGACCTTGGAATATAGGTATTAAGACTACGCCCCGCCCGCGCATCAATTACATTCCATGTAAGAATAGGAATTACGTTTGGTTTTTCTTTACGGTTTCAAGCCTAATTCCTTTTGTTTCTTCTTTGTGAGTCCGCGACAAACCATCCGGTAAGACGCTGTTAAATACGATTTTAGGTCGTCGTCAGAAAGGCCTAGATTGGCGTGATGTTGTATCCACTTCATGCCACGAGATGCGAAATATGGCGCCGGACGTAGGCCTGGCTCCGCCTTCAATACTTCATACGAAATCTCGGAAGCTTTGAACGTAATACCTGAATTTTTTCCCTTGTTCCAACGGCCGATGGCGAACACCTTATTTCCCACTTTCCAAACATGAGACTTCCGCCATTGAATGACATGAGTTGCCGCCGGAAAGGAGCCACAAAATTCATTGAAATCCTCGTAAGTCATCGTTGGAAAGCCCTTCTTATAACCCTATGGGATTATGTGGCGTTTTTGGGGGATGGTGTCGCAGTCATTGTTGGTATCAATTGCTCTTTTCATAGTTTGCAACCAAAATCACTTGAACTACGTTGTGAGGGTAGTCTGACTGACAATAGCAGGTATGGGAATACCGGTTATTATTGAAACAAACCGAGGATGGGCCATAAGACGGTTGACCTTAAAAGTCCGGAAACGCTTTTCAGGGGGAGAACTTTCGTTCTTTCTACCAAGATCGTTTTTTGATGGGAATTCTAGTTAGGGTGGGGACGAAGCATGCTTGAATTGCCGGCCATTATTTTAACGTGTGTATCAATTTTTGGTTTTATCAATCATCGGTACCTTAAATTACCCATTACTGTTGGTCTGGTATTGATGGCTTTGATATCCGCATTGATTGTACTTGGAATTGATTCAATTGCTCCTGTGCTCGGCGTTTCAGAAACGGTTCAAATTTGGCTTGATGAAATTGATTTTAATCGCACACTAATGCATGGGATGCTCAGTTTTCTTCTGTTTGCTGGGGCATTGCATGTCGATTTAGAGACTTTGATTGAATCAAAAATACGTGTCGGGACTTTAGCTACAATTGGTGTAATTTTATCTACAATCATCAATGGAAGTGGTTTTTATTTCCTGTGTCATTTGTTTGGAATTCAAATCGACTATCTACTTTGTTTGATTTTTGGTGCCGTTGTCTCCCCAACGGATCCGGTGGCAGTGTTAGCGTTGCTGAAACGAGTCAAAATTCCAAAAAAATTAGAAGCAACAGTCGCGGGCGAAAGCTTATTCAACGACGGCGTAGCGGTTGTTGTTTATTCGATATTGGTGACCCTTGCTTTTGGGGCATCGATTGGGGGTGGCGGGCATGCTCTGGGCGCTTCAGCTGTTGTTGGCTTGTTCATAAGAGAAGCATTCGGGGGAGCATTGCTTGGGATTGTATGCGGTTATTTTGCGTTTCTCCTGATGAGGAGGATGGATGACTATGTCATCGAGGTGATCACAACAATTGCGCTCGTTACTGGAGCGTACACTATCGCACTGCATCTCCACATTTCTGGTCCAATAGCGATGGTCGTGGCAGGGGTATTTATTGGGAATACTGGGCGACGTTTGGCTATGAGCGAGGAAACAAAGTCTCATGTCACTCAGTTTTGGCATCTTGTCGACGAAATACTGAATGCGGCATTATTTGTCTTGATAGGATTTCAAATAATCATGTTGTCTTACCAAGCCTCAATACTGGTGATTAGCGTTCTGTGCGTGCCGTTGGCTGTCGGCGCGAGATGGCTGGCGGTTTTTGCCCCACTGCAGGTTCTTAGTCGATTCGTAGAAAAGCCCCGTGGCGATGTCGTAATTTTGACATGGGCTGGTTTGCGTGGGGGGATTTCAGTGGCGCTTGCTTTATCCTTGCCCGATATCAGTGCAAAACCATTAATTTTGACGGCGACTTATACGGTGGTTGTTTTCTCAATATTAATTCAAGGCTTGACCATCGAAAAAGTTATCCGTTGGGCGCAAGGGATAGAGCGCTAAAGAGAAGAGGGATTCTCTTCAAAATATACACGCCCTTCCGGACTAGAGAAATTAATCAATATCGTCAAAGTCGATGAGTATTGGGTGATGATTTTCGTCTTTCATGAATTTGAGAAGATCACTGGTGTACAAAGTGGTTGTCATGTCATTGCGGAGCGGATGGGCGTTGATGGTGGATATTTCGATAAGTGATTTATCAAAGAAGGCGGTTACATTTCTGTCTCGGTCATTCATCACACTGAAAGGGGTTACAGCTCCCGGTTTTACGCCAAGCAGATCCATCAGGGCCTCGGGCGAACCAAACGAGAGTGTTCCCTTCGCACCTATCACAGATCGAAGTTTCTTAAGATCTATATCTCTGTCCTGAGTTACCGTCAGCAAGAAATACGTACGTTTTTTGTCGCGCAAAAATAGATTTTTGATGTGAGAGCCGGGCAATTGTGCCAGTAACGATTGTGATTCTGAAACAGTTCGGAGGGGAGGGTGCGTGAGTGTTTCGAATTTGATGCAGAGCTCCTCTAATCGTTGGAATAAATCCTTTTCGTTATATCTTATTCCGTTTGACATTGGATATCTTTAACTCATAAATATGTAGTTCAGCAAATTTCAGCAAAAGTACCGCCCGCGGCGGGAACGGTACTTTCCCTGCCCCGATCGTGGGGGGAGTTCAAGCGACTCACCCGTAGGTACCTGGTAATAAGAAAAAGAAAGAGAGAAAGTCATATGAGATTTTCCTCTAACTTTATAATTTGTTTGCCTAACGTAAGTTTCGAGCGAATGCGCGTATGTCTTCGGTTAAAAGATTTGGTTCTTCCATTGCGGCAAAGTGTCCACCTCGGGGCATTTCAGTCCATCGTGCAATGTTATACATACGTTTCGCATAACTCCGGGGTGGCCAAGGCATAAATTCAGCAGGAAAGATTGCGGCTGCAACTGGAACCTCGACACGTTTGGCTCCGGCGGGCATTTTTCTGCCTCCTTCCTTTCGTCGTCCATAATATATCCAAGTTGCCGTATTGAAGGTATCCGTCACGAGATAAATCATAATGTTAGTCAGCAACTCATCCTTAGTATAAACGCTTTCAATGTCATCTCCTTTGGTATCGGACCACGTATTGAATTTTTCAATGAACCATGCGGCTACTCCGACTGGGCTGTCCATCATCGCGTAGCTGAGGGTCTGGGGTTTTGTCGATTGCTCATAATTGTACCCAGCCTCTTGCTCAAAAACCTCGGCAGTACGCGTCGCCCAGGTTTCTTCCTCTTCTGTCTGGGCTCCGTCACTGTGACGCATGCTCATCATGTTTAAATGTATACCCTGACAAGGTGGTGCGTGATCGTAGCCAAGCCAGCTAGAGATGGCGCTGCCCCAATCACCGCCTTGTGCAACGAAATTTTTATAGCCGAGGGTTTCGGTCATTAATGAGGCAAAAATTTCTGCAATTTTTCTGGGGCCAATCGGTCGCGGTGGTTTCCCTGAAAAACCAAATCCTGGGAGAGATGGTGCGACAACGTGAAATGAATCGTTGATGTCTCCTCCAAATCGCTCCGGGTGGGCCAAAGGTTCAATGACCTGTTGGAATTCAGATACGGAACCAGGCCAGCCGTGGCTAATAACAAGGGGTTTTGCGTGTGGCCCACTACCTTTCTCATGAATGAAGTGAATGTCGATTCCATCGACGGGTGTTCGGAAATGTTTGAAACGGTTAAGTGCGGCTTCGTGTACCCGCCAGTCGTAGCTTTCCGACCAGTAACGACATAGTTCCTTCATGTATTCTAGATTCGTGCCATATGACCAACCGCCGTCATCAGGCATTTCATGCCATGTGTATTTGACTACTTTTTCACGAATACGATTTAGCGTTGTATCAGGAATTGCTATGGTGAAAGGTTCGGGCGGGGTCATGTATTCACACCAATCATTGTTGCGGGAGTTGCATTAAACATTAAATCTTTGCGGCGACTCCGCCATCGACATTAATGATTTCCCCTGTGATGAATCGTGCTTCGTCGGACACTAGGAATAGGACAAGATTCGCGACGTCTTCGGGGTAACCGGGTCCCGGAATTATTTGCGTCATGTCAAACATCTTTTCGAACACGTGATGTCCGCCGTCGGGATCGTTTATGGTTCCGCGTGTGGCACCCGGTGTCATGATTTGTCCAGGACGAACCCCGTTAATTCTGATGTTGTGTTTGCCGCCAACTCCGGCCATGTATCGCGTAAGTGCGTCGACGCCAGCTTTTGCTGCATAGTAAGATGGTGCCGTTGTACCAAACTCGTCGTACATTTTTGGGCTAAAACCTCGTTGTGCTGCCAGCGACGACATGTTCACCACGGCGCCACCGCCAGCTGCAACGAGATGTGGCCAGACAGCGCGGGAAATATAGAATGTGCCGTTCAGATTGACGTTGATGACTTGGCCCCATTCTTCGGTGGATGAATCTGGAAAATCACCGCTACCACCACCACCAGCGTTGTTGAATAATATATTGATTGTCTTGTACGTCTCTGCAGCCTTGTCAATAGCCGTATCAACCGAGTCGGGATTTCCGACATCACAGGGAATAAACGTGGCTTCACCACCAGCGTTATTAATGGAGTTTTGCACTTCTAGGCTTTCATTTGTTCTTCTGGCCAGCAAAAGTACTTTGGCGCCTTCCTTCGCAAAAAGATGGCACGTTGCTTCTCCAATACCACTATTCCCACCGGTGACGATCGCAACTTTACCCTGTAATTTTCCGTTCATTGAAGGCTCCATACTTTCAGAATACCTCTGATTGTTTTTGAGTTCTTTTAATTCGTCGTGGGAATTTCTCCGATGCCGGATGTGCTGCTTGGACCAAGGGAATTGATCAGAGCGAACGGAGGAAAGCGATTAATGCGTCACGATCTGCTATGGGCATGGCAATTACCGAGTCGCGGGCAATTCTGCTTTCACCACCATGCCAAAGAATTGCTTCCATTAGACCGCGCGCGCGACCATCATGCAGGAAAAAGCGGTGCATATTGACGCGTTGTACCAACCCGATCCCCCAAAGGGGTGGAGTACGCCATTCCTGACCCGAGGCCTCGAAGTCTGGCCGTCCATCAGCTAGCCCTTCCCCCATGTCATGGAGCAAAAGATCCGTGTAAGGGTGGATACTCTGGTCGGCCAATTCAGGCAGCGCGGTGGCAGTACCTGTGGTTAGATTCGGTGTGTGGCAACTCGCACAACCCGCATCAGTGAACAAGGTTTCACCTCGTAGTACGGTCGGTTCCTCGACATTGCGTCGCGCGGGAACAGCCAATGTTCGAGCGTATAGCACCAGTTTTTCCAGCTGCTGATCATCGAGTTCCGGCATACCACCATTAGGCGCAGATACACATTCGGTTTGAGCAGGCGGACAGTTCTGGTTTGGGAAAAGAGATGTGGTGATACCCAGATCTCCCACCGCTGCGCCCGCAACCTGCTGGTGGAGACTCGCTACGTTCGCCTTCCAGCCAAATCGGCCGAGTTCTTGTTCCTCTGTAACGTCATTCCAGACACGGTTGATTTTTCCAGAGATCCCGTCGCCATCTGAGTCGTTCGGATCGGCCAGCGCCTCAATCACTATCGCTTCAACCGCCTCTAGCAAACCGAGGCCGCAGATCGCGGGAGCTACGCGCGGAGAATAAATCGAGTTGTCGCCCAGTGGACCGTGATTGAGTTCAGAAAATTCATATAGTGGTGCACGCAATGAATAGATTTCGCCGTCCGCGAATGCACCCTCTAACTCACGGTATCGGATCGTTACTCGTCCCTCCGGAGGGACGCCAGGGATACCCTTGTCTTGAAGCTGGAGCCCATAAATCGGATGTGGAATGGGCCCGCCATTAACTCCCACTCCGGGTATGCTGAGTCGAACCAACATGGATTTCATTGGTTCGTCCAGGCTTTTCGGTGGACGACCGCGGCCATCTTTCAAGTGACATCCTGAACACGAGACTCGGTTAAATGTTGGACCCAAGCCGTCTAAGCCTTTTGACGAGGCAGGTGCGATCAACCAGTTGCTACGAAAAAGGCGGCGACCAAAGGCAAACGCTCGAAGACGTTTGGTATTGAGGTTGCTAAGGGGTGTGGAAAACGCTTCGCGGTTTTTTATATATCCCGTTGTGTCTCCGCCCGATAGGGCAGCAGGTGTATAAGTGTCTAGTGACACAGGGAATTCTAAATTCTCCCAAACCCAGAGATTGTAATCAACCGCGTAGGGTAACCCTTTGCCTGGTATGTATCGGTCCTCTGGCCCTATCACCACCAGTGGGACGCCCGGAAACGGACGTGTTTTCATCGCGTAAGAAGTGTCGTCTCCAAAGGAGAGGCCCGGAGCGAAACCGGCAACCAAAAGTAAGCAAAACGAGAGACAGCGTAACACCAAGAAAAACCTTAAAAATTATTGCTCGACAAACATTAAGTGCGATTAGTCACATATAAACGGACCAATTAAGAGCTCTTTACCCAAAACAGAGTGTATCGTTAATGTTCATCAACAGTCAGCATGTTAACAGATTTGAAGCAGGACGTATAAATTATCAATTATCGGTTCGGGCCACCAAGTTTTGATATTCCCTAGTTTAGGCGTTTGGCATGAACAGCTGGCGTCTGGATTTGATACGGGGCGCGTATCGTGCTCAAAAGATGGATAATAAATTCCTTTTGCTGGTACATGGCTTTCCCTGGCCTATCGAAGCGCGCTAAATTGTACGGAAATTACCTGTAACACTGTTGTTGGAGTTAGCAATGAAATTTGGTGTAACCATGCCGAACCGGGGTCCGCTCGCTGCTCCCGAGACAATGAAGGAGATTGCG
>CAJWOI010000010.1 GCA_913044255.1 uncultured Alphaproteobacteria bacterium | reverse complement strand
TTCCTCCAAGTATTCGCAAATTGCGGTCGAGTCGGAGACCGCTATCTCACCGTCTAGCAGTACTGGCACCTGGCCTGCCGGATTGAGGGCAAGAAACTCGTCTCGCCGCTGCCACACGTTTTCAATTTGCAACTCAAATGCGAGCTTTTTTTCTCCCAAGGCCAGCCGCACCTTACGACTGAAGGGGGAGAGCGGGAGATGGTATACGGTACGCATCAACTTAAGTTTAACGCGTTTTGTGAGAAAACAAAATCAGTGCGCAACATTACTAGTTCAAGTATCAAAAAATAATGAGGATGGTGAATGCTAAGTTTTGACCGCCAAGAAGCGAGCACAAATTCCTAAACAAGTTGCCATAATTGTTTTATTAAACCCAAAACCTCTGGGCTTGACGGCATTGTCAACAAAAGCACAACATAAAATGAACTAATGCAAGAATGGGCCAGTATTTTCCAGTTCCGTGAAAAACGAGAGGTATCGAAATGCGCAAACTTCGATTTATCACTAAAAACGCCCTTACCTGCTAACTTTGACACTAGCACATCTCTTACTTGTAGCGCTGGTGCAGGGTGTAACCGAATTCATACCGGTTAGCTCATCGGCTCATCTGATCCTACTTCCCACTGTAACTGGCTGGGTCGACCAAGGACTAAACATCGATATCGCAGCACATTTGGGAAGCCTTGCTGCGGTGATAGTCTATTTACACCAAGACATTATCTGCCTACTCCGAGGCTCCGCCAATATTTTGTTGGGACGAGCAAATGCCGATGGCCGTTTGATATTATGGCTAGTTGTTGCATCAGCTCCCGCCATCTTAGTTGGCGGGATACTGGTCAATTTCAATGCGAATCTATTTCGGAACATCGAGATCGTTGCCTGGGCGACATTAATTGGCGCCGCCGTGTTGATGGTGGTCGATAAATTTGGCCCGAAATCCCGAGTCATAAAGAACATGACCGTCAAGGAAGCGTTGGGAATTGGGATAGCTCAGATACTTGCACTTGTGCCGGGAGCAAGCCGCGCCGGAGTAACAATTACGGCAGCTCTTTTCTGCGGATATGACCGTCGAGAAGCGGCTCGTTTTTCGATGCTTTTGTCTATACCAATAATTCTCGCTGCTGGCGGCTTCAATGCCGCACAACTCACTGTACGAGGCGAAATTGCTCTTACGCAAGCAGCTTTGCTAACAGCCGCCCTGTCTTTTTTAGTGAGCTACATCACCATAAATTTTATGATGGAATGGCTGCGTCACGCGAGTTATATGCCGTTCATAATATACCGTATTGCCATTGGAGTAACTTTGCTATTGTGCATCTATACGGACGTGAGCCCTGTTTAGAGCGCCTCCGTGTTAGCCGGGTAGACGCGCTGTCCGGGGCAGCGGGGTTTGGATCCAGCTAATCCAGAACGTGGAAGACTTTCCATTTTGTTGACTAACGCTCGTCAATTAAACATTGTCTTTCCTAAATCGGCCTAAATATGTTGGCAAAACTACCGTCGGTGGTGTTGCTTCTACTCCAAGATCCGATAGTGTTTTTAGGTTGCCCCCAACTACGTTGTCGTTCCGCAAAAGCCGCAATTGGTCACGAGTAAGAGGGGGATTAGGAAGCCATTCGAATATGGCCGCTGCGGGCGCAACCAACCGGCTTGGCACGGGCAACAACATTCGTTTCCTTCCAAGTTGGTCGAACACCAGTTCCATGACCTCACGAAGCCGATAGACTCTCGGACCACCAAGCTCAAACGTTTCACCAGTGACACCTGTCTTGGTGAGTGAGGCAACCACCGCTTTGGCAAGGTCAACCACGTATATAGGTTGAAATTTTGTTTCCCCCTCAATCAGTGGCATGATCGGTAAAACCCGCGCTAAAAATGCGAAGCGGTTAAAAAATTTATCCTCTGCGCCAAACACCACGCTGGGACGGAGAATGATGGCGCCAGGGACATAGGCCTTCACCGCATTTTCACCAGCCGCCTTGCTTCTCGAGTATTTAGCTGGCGCCTCGATATCCGCGCCAATCGCAGATATATGCACTATGTGCTCAATGCCGTTGCTCTGCGAAGCAGCCGCAATCATGCCTGCGCCTCTGACATGAATATCGTCGAAGCCCTGATGCCTGCCCTCAACTAAAATTCCTACTGTGTTTATTATGGCACGAGCCCCATTTACCGCCGATACCACACTCGCCTCGTTCAAAACATCCGCTCTAACCAACGATACTTGTCCCACTTCCCCCATCGACTTCAAAAACGCACCACGCTCGGGGTGTCGAACTGCCACTCGCACCGCGGCACCGGCTGCGACGAGAGCCCTAACTACATAGCGACCAACAAACCCTATGCCACCAAAAACGGTCACGGGTGATGGGAACATTTTGCTATTTTCCCCTCATATCTGTTTAACAACACCCACTGGGTGATTTTTACCGGTAGTAATTGGCATCGTCCCGATAAATGTACCATTGGAAACTACGTTGACATCGTCAGTGGCCCGGAGTAGGCACTGCATTCCCCAGGCCCAGGTGGCGGAATTGGTAGACGCGTCGGCTTCAGGTGCCGGTGACCTTTAACGGTCGTGGAAGTTCGAGTCTTCTCCTGGGCACCACTGTTATCAATAATTTAACACTTCCCTGACAGTTCTCCTCAGCTTTTTGAAAACTCCTTACCGGCCACTCACAGGCCAAAGAGGACAAAAAGTGCCATCTATTTGCAAAGAGCACGGCGTCTATCGTGTCAGGATACGATGCCATGGTCTACCTACTGTATCAAAGACCTTCAAATTCGAGACCGATGCAAGGATATGGGGAGAGAAAACAGGAAGAGCCATGAAATTAGGGCTGCTTTCCCCGGATCAAGACTGCACTCTGCAAGATTTACCGGTCAGGTATGGAAGGGAAATCACACCTGCCAAACGTGGTGCACCTCAAGAGCAATCTCGTCTCAACAAGCTATGCCAACAACACATAGCTACCATCAGACTCCCCAATCTTAACTCCAACCACATAGCCCGTTTCCGTGATGAAAGACTGAAAACTGTCTCTGGAATGGAAACATGTTCATTTGGATAAGAACTGAGCTCCTCTGCCGATGACCAAGAATGGAGATGGGAGGGATGTTCCACTGTCCAGAAGGGCTCTGGATGAACTACAGGCACTACCAAGAGACATCTCTGGTGGGGTTTTTCCCCCTAATTCGACCAGTGCTCTGAGAGGACTCTGGGATCGATCCATACGAAAAGCTAATCTACAGGACTTGCATTTCCATGAACTTAGACATGAAGCTACCAGTAGGTTCTTTGAATTAGGTCTGAACGTTGTGGAAGCAGCAGCAATAACAGGTCGCCGTGACCTGAAGAAGCTTCGACGTTATACGCATTTACGTGCCGTAGATTTGGCTAGGAAATTGCAGTAGAGAAAAAAGGGGTTAGTAATGTCTTTAGATTAATCTGCACCAGCACTCCAAATTTTGAAAGGGTGCGTGTGAATGGCCGTGGTCTGGCAGCAGCTGCAAAGAAGAAGGCCCGCATGACTGCGGGCCTTCGACGTTACAACATGTAATTCATTCCGCAATCGAAAGATTCTCAGCTGAGCTTTTGCCGTTTCGGCCAGGCTGCAACTCAAAGTTGACCTTCTGACCTTCCTGCAAAGTGGACAGTCCTGCCTGCTCCACTGCAGAAATGTGAACGAAGGCATCGTCACCGCCCCCGTCAGGCTCAATAAATCCAAAACCTTTAGCTGGGTTGAACCACTTTACGGTTCCTGTAGCCATTAATAATTCCTCTACATAATATCTATGCCTTCCATGCCATTCACGGAAGGTTACTAGCTCAACGAATTGCATGGAGTACTGGTGCTTTAGTCGGCGTGACAAAGCAAGATACGCCGAAGCCTCGATGGCCGTATACGACCCATATGGCCATATAAGCCGAGAAAAGCAAGGATAACATTAGCCTATCGCTAACGTTTCCTGGCATAAGGAACCAGAGGAGGAGTTTATCGATGTGCATTCCTGAAGCTTTTGCAGCAGAAAATTTAGCTAGGAAATTGCAGTACAGCTATTAGGAGTAGGTATCTCATGACTAGTTTTCTTCTAATCCAAATCTGAAAACATCACCTTCTCAGCTCTGAGTTTTTCAATCTGTGTATAGGTCATCAGGCAAAACCGGAACAATTAAATCTTCGGAGATTTTATCGCACCTCAACAGAAATTTTATTGTTTTGTCGTCTCAGGTATTGCCGCTACCACAGTAACACCATCCTCTCCCATAAACTCCGAATGTTTAATTCCGGCTCCTAATTGAAACTCGTCAGCGGGAGCTAGATTATACTCCTTATCGGCCACTACTATTTTGATGCTTCCAGAAACAATGACGATATCTGAATCAAACGGATGCTCGTGTGCTTCTTTAACGTCCCCCTTTGGAAACGTAAAAGTTACAATATTTTTGTGACCACGTTCCGATAAAATTGCTCTTGCCTCT
The DNA here is from genome assembly GCA_913044255.1 of uncultured Alphaproteobacteria bacterium. Lineage (GTDB taxonomy): Bacteria > Pseudomonadota > Alphaproteobacteria > UBA7887 > UBA7887. The sequence goes on along the minus strand of CAJWOI010000010.1, from coordinate 14,613 downwards.
CGTTCAGTAATATTTTTCAATTTTATTCCTTCCCAATACGACTTCGACGAATCTGCATAACTACCTATTTCAATGGATCTTCGGCAGAACTGCTATGCACTAGCCACATGAACCAGCAACAGGGACAGCACAAATAGGAACAGTGTACGGAGCATTTATGGGCTCCTCCATACGGTCAGCAGTTTAGCAGACCTCCTGACTCTCAGTGACTCTCCTAGAGGCATGTGGTGCAAGGGTAACCTAAATAAACTTACAAGTGCTCTATTAGTCTCTTTGCCAGTCGCATGTACCTACGGCGATAACTCTATTGTCAACCAGGAAGTCCACCGTGTACTCGCAGGTCCCACTCACCCCCTCATACTTCCCGGTGCCGCCAGTTATTTGTTGATGCCCGGTACCACCGCCACCAACTGCAGTGTCTCCGGCAGTTCTTTTAGCGACAAAAAACACCTTATCTCCGGAGGAATCAGTTTGCGCACCCGACGCCTCAAGGTCCATGCCAACATCTGATTTCTTTATGTGAACTACAAACACATTTGTAGCACTCGATCCTTCTGCCCAAGGTCCACCGCTACTTTTAACAATCGTGATTGTACCTCTCCCCGGCCCTCCAATCACTGTCTGTTCCGACTGTTCCACCACCGTATAATCGGTTACAAAACTGGCGACAAACTCATAGGTGCCGCTCTTAACATGGTGATCTGCAGAAGCTATTTGAGCAGCACAAAAAGTGCCTGCTGCAAAGACCAGTGCAGCACCTATTTGATTCCGAATTGACATTTGTTTTCTCCCCTCAAATTAAAACCGCTTACGGAGCATATCTCTGTCTCCTCCATGCGGTCGGCTTAGTTTAGCAGAAGTATGGGCAAGTGCAGAATCAGGGCTTTTTAAGGCCTAAAACTGTGTATTTAGCCCCTTATTACCCTATTCCTCGTATGGGCATAGCATTTTCAACTGGGATTGCTGGTGTAGAGGTGAGCCATTATGGTCATGGAAGTTCGAGTCTTCATCCTCGGCACCAAATATTGCAACACTTGGCACCTGGGTTAAACGTTTTTAATATGGCGGCCAGCTAACTTGGGACTATCGTAGAAACCTAGCCACATGACTATCCATCTGCACCAATATGATATTCCGGATAATTTATCTTTCCACGACACTGTAGCTGTTGACACAGAAACCAGCGGTCTGAACCTCAAACGCGACCGGCTATGTCTGGTTCAACTTTCAGATGGGAATGGTGACGCTCATTTGGTTCACTTCCCAACCCCTAGATATGATGCTCCGCGCCTAAAGCGGCTGATCGCGGACGAGACGGTAACGAAACTTTTCCATTTTGCCCGCTTTGACATTGGCGTGCTATCGCAGCGGCTAAACGTATGGTGTACGCCTGTTTATTGCACCAAAATTGCATCTAAATTGGTCCGCACCTACACCGATCGTCACAGTCTTAAGGAGCTCTGCCGAGATCTCCTGGGCATTGAACTGACAAAGGCTCAACAAAGTTCCGATTGGGGTGCGGCTATTTTAACTCAAGAGCAACAAATATACGCCGCTTCCGATGTGCTGCACTTACACCAATTACGAGAGAAATTAGACGTGATGCTGGAACGTGAGAACCGCTCGGATTTGGCAATCAAATGTTTTGCATTTATCCAGACCCGCGCGCAATTAGATCTTGCAGGGTGGGGAGCAGACGATATTTTTGCTCACTGATATAGAATAAAATATTTTGGCGTACGGAATGCGACGACTGTATTGCAGTCGATATCCGTATCAAGCATAGTCAACAGCCGGAGGCTCAGAATTTTTTCTGAATTGCGGCCTAGCAAGATAGGCCTGACCATCTCATAATAGAGCAGGTACCTAGCTAAACTAATTATATACGGGCTAAGCCAGACAACAATTATGACATCTGCCCAAAAGCCTTCTGGGGACTCGCGGGTCGAACCTGACGACCTGAAAGTCGGACGCCGCGTGCTTGAAGTCGAGGGTAGGGCCTTGCTTAAGCTAGAGGAAACTCTCGGCGAAGGTTTTGTCTCCGCAATCGAAAAACTATCGTGTATATCAGGCCGGGTCGTGGTTACTGGCATGGGCAAGAGCGGTCACATAGCTCGTAAATTGGCTGCCACACTAGCTTCTACCGGCACACCCGCCCTGTTTGTGCATCCTGCAGAGGCCAGCCACGGAGACCTCGGCATGTTAACACGGCAGGACGCCGTTCTCGCACTCTCAAACTCAGGTGAGACGGCAGAGTTAGGCGACATAGTCCAATATACTCGGCGCTTCAATATTCCTTTGATCACCATAGTGGGACGAGAGAATACCTCACTAGGTGACAAATCAGATGTAACTATCGTGCTTCCAGATTGCCCGGAAGCTTGTCCAATGGGTTTAGCTCCGACCACATCTACAACTATGGCGCTAGCACTTGGCGATGCAATTTCGGTCGCGTTGCTTGAGCGGGCATCTTTCTCTTCTTCAAATTTTCAGGAGCTGCATCCGGGTGGTCATATTGGGCGACGTTTAATATCGGTTAATGAACTCATGCATACGGGTGAGAGCATCCCGTTGGTCGACGACGACATGGATGTGGCCGAAGCCATATTGGAGATGACCGCGAAAGCTTTTGGATGCGTTGGCGTCACGGATAATATGAATCAGCTAATCGGAATTATCACCGACGGTGACTTGCGGCGTCACATGGCTAACAATCTCCTGAGCCGTAAAGTTAAAGACGTTATGACCGCCTCACCAAGGGTCATTCGTCCAAATGCGCTGGCCGCAGAAGCACTTTGGATGATGAACGAAAATGCAATAACTAGTTTATTTGTTGCGAAACAAGGGAAAATCCAGGGCATAATCCACATGCATGATTGCCTGCGTGCCGAAGTAGCATGATACTCCAGCGCCAGAACCGGCTTTACACGTCTATGGGAAGTAAAAGAGGTTCGAGGTCAAAGTGAGAAAGGGTCAACCAAAACTGTTTGAACTCTGGCACACACAACGCAACGATGGCGTTATGGTGCAAACGGAGGCCAGTTATCGACGGCGCGTAGGAGCTCTTAAATGGCTATTGCCTGCAGCCGCGCTTGCGCTTGCGCTTTCTATAGGTTGGTCCTGGCTGAACCCAACGACGACAGCCTTCCGAGCGGGCTACTCCTTGGAAGAATTTGATCTTTCCGGCCAAGATGAAATGGTAAATCCGCGTTTTTTAGGGGTGGATAGCAGAGACCAACGATATACGGTTACCGCGGAGGTTGCGATGCGCCCGATAGATGGGAGCGAACAAGTGTTTCTGATTAAACCTGCTGCCGACATTACCATGGCTAAGGGTGAATGGATGACGCTTACTGCTGACCAAGGGATCTACGACCGACATACTGAGATCCTGGCCCTCAGCGGCGCAGTGAGCATTTACGCGGATAACGGCTTTGAAATGCACACTAGTCGCGCGCAATTTGCTCTTGCCGATGGCATTGTCGAAGGTGATGCTGCCGTCCAAGGTCAAGGCCCCTGGGGACTACTGGATGCGGATGGATTCAGATATACCCGCCACGAGCATGTCTTGCATTTCTCCGGACGCCCGACACTTCTGCTGTATCCGGATCCAATGGATTCTTCGCCGTGAAAATCTCTAACTGGTCTATGCTGACGAGTGGGGCTTTGTTATTTTTGACAACTATCCTGCCGGTCTTCGCGCAGTTTGAGGAGGATGCGGAATCACCGATAGAGATTACCGCTGATAGCATGGACTGGCTGAATGACGAAAGGATCGCGATAGCACGCGGCAACGCTGATGCCGTGCAGGGACGTTACACACTCAGCGCCCAAATTCTCACGGCCCATATGGCGGAGGCTTCATCAAAGGGTTCGGATACAGTCTCACGAATACGTCGTATTGATGCCGAAGGAAATGTCGTACTCAGCACGCCCAAAGAAACGGCTCACGGGAGGACCGGGACTTATGACGTGGAAAGAAAAGTGGCAATTTTACAAGGGTCTGTCGTGCTAACCCAAGGTGACAACGTGCTTCATGGCCAAAAGTTAACTATGGACCTGACGACGGGACGCAGCCGTTTAGAGGGCAGCATGGAAGCAGATCCGACTAAGAATAGTGGTCGCGTCCGCGCCATCTTTAAACCTAACGACGAACAGCAATAGTTGATACGGAATGGATGTTAAGGGGAGCAATGATAAAAGCGATTTCCTCACCGCCTCAAGGCACCAGCGTGGCTGAATCGGGTCCAAGGCTGGCTGCGGATAACATGGGTCTAGTGGTCCGGCACATCGGCAAAACATACAAAAAGCGGCCCGTACTTCGGGATGTAAGCCTTCGAGTGCAACGGGGGGAGGCCGTGGGGTTGCTTGGCCCCAACGGCGCCGGGAAAACTACGTGTTTTTATGTTATTACGGGTTTAGTCTCGGCTAATTATGGTACCGTTTCTTTGGATGGGCACGACATCACTGGTCTTCCAATGTACCGCCGAGCGAGAGTTGGGATCGGTTACTTGCCTCAAGAAGTATCAATATTCCGAGGGATGTCAGTCGAAGACAATATTCGCGCCGTTCTTGAGGTCGTCGAACCAGTTCGAGAGCGCCGAGAAGCAATGTTAGAGGATTTACTTGCTGAGTTTTCGGTAATCCACCTGAGGCACACACCGGCGCTTGCCCTTTCTGGCGGAGAACGCCGGAGAGTAGAAATTGCCCGCGCCCTGGCCTCACAACCGAGCTTCATGTTACTCGACGAACCACTCGCCGGGATTGACCCTATAGCTGTTGGAGAAATCCGAAGTCTCGTGTCACACCTCAAGAACCGCGGTATCGGAGTGTTAATTACGGAACACAACGTTCGGGAAACTCTCGATATCATTGACCGGGCATATATTTTGCACGAAGGAATGGTTCTAATGCATGGATCTCCTGACGAGATCGTTGCACACAAAGGTGTTCGGGAAGTATATCTCGGCGACAGATTTAAACTTTAGAACGACGAGTTATGGCTCCAACGCCCCGAATTCGGCAACAAGTTGGGCAGCGCATTGCCCTTACCCCGGAGCTGCGGCAGGCAATTGAGCTCTTGCAGTTAAACAATATGGAATTACGTGAGTTCGTCGAGCGGGAATTCGAGCAGAATCCACTACTTGAATTGGAAGATACGGTTGACCTCGCTTCAAATAACATGCCAACTTCACACTCCTTCGCTCACTCTGGAAACGTCTTGGAGCCCGACTCAAGGCACGAAAGTCTCGCCGATACGGGCCCTGGTGCGAATGTCGCCGATTCTCGCGATATCCCAAATCGACAAACATTCAGTGATGAGCCCCTTAGCTACCACAAATTCACTTCACAGAGTGGTGATCTCGCCTCAGAGAAGCGGCCGCCTGATTTTGATCATTTAGTACAAACTGCTAGCCGTAACCTGACACTGCGAGACCATTTACGCGAGCAACTGACCTTTGAGTTATCAGACCAAACTGCTTACACGATTGGTTTATATTTGATTGATTTACTTGACGAAGCCGGTTACCTAGTTGAAGACCTAGATAACGTTGCCGTTCAGCTCGGCTGCCAACGAGGGCGACTGGAACCGATTTTCGACCGGCTACAAACTTTCGACCCGCCGGGTGTGTTTGCCCGTACCCTTGCTGAGTGCCTACAAATACAACTTCGCGAAACGAAACAACTTAACCCCGCAACCGAGGCCTTATTGCGCAATCTCGATCTGCTGGCTGAACATAATTTCCCTGTTTTAGCACGGCAGACTGGCTTGCCCGCCAGTGAAATTAGAGCCGCAGCAAAAACAATTAAATCCCTCAATCCAAAGCCAGGTCTCACCTTCTATCAAGAAGTGACGGTACCTCTGATACCTGACGTTCACACCTGGCGCCAGCCCGATGGCACATGGATCGCCGAATTGAACAAGGACACATTGCCCAAGGTTCTGGTGAATTCACGCTATTATACTGACGCTGCATACGTGGCACGCCCGCGATCTGAAAAACTTTACTTAGTGGAACAATTGCGGAATGCGAACTGGCTTGTTCGTTCGCTAGACCAACGCGCCAAAACTATACTTACAGTGGCACAAGAACTCATTCGACAACAAAAGGGGTTTCTTGCCAAAGGAATCGAATTCTTAACCCCACTCACTTTACGGGATATTGCAAACAATACCTCCATGCACGAAAGCACTGTAAGTCGTGCGATTTCTAATAAATACATTGCAACTCCACGCGGAATCTTTTCTTTCAAATATTTCTTCGCTTCGGCAATCAATTCCAATATCAGTGGTGAATTTCACTCAGCAGAAGCCGTTCGTCACAAGATCAAGTGCCTGACCGCGAGCGAACTGCCGGGCACAGTGATGTCCGACAATCTTATCGCAAACACCCTAAAGCGAGATGGTATTAGCATTGCACGTCGCACAGTTGCAAAATATCGCCAAGCCATGCACATTCCATCATCCATTCGGCGCCGTCGTCTCATCGGTGCCAAAACATGAAGTTACAATAGTCTCATTATGCAACAATTGTAGGCTTTGTTGACAGCGTATACGTTGCCTATTAAATTCCCGGCCTCCGCTGAATGAAAGAACCTAAAGGTACGTGTCGCCTCTCATTACATTTCCCCACTATGTGTACCGGATTTGGGGATTTAGATTTCTCTGAATTTTTAAATAGGTCTGCTTAGGTGGTACTTTGTATCGGTGGCCCGGGATATTCGTCAGTGGGACATATACGGCTATTGCTTCTCTCCAACTACGGTAACAGTTGGATACACTCATCCCGAAACAACTAACGACATTTAGTATTAAACCTTTCGTTTATGGAATAACGCCGAAGACATTGCTTGCCAAAAATAGCTAGTGCCGAGTTGTTTTTGTGTCCCAAGTTAATTTTAGTCTATAATCTGTCCAACGAGTGAGAAACAAGATAATGGAGATAAAGGAGTTTCTCTTACCGGAAGCCGTAAAACTTAATCTTAAGGTCACAAATAAAAAACAAGCCCTCCAAGAATTGTCTCGGGCCGCACACGTGCATTCAGGCGCTAACGAAAGAGATATTCTCAGTGTGCTAATCGAACGTGAACGCTTGGGGACTACCGGAGTTGGTCGCGGTGTTGCGATACCTCATGGAAAAGTAGTTAGCCTAGATCATTTGTGCGCCGTCTTTGCCCGACTTGAATCTCCGATCAATTTTGATTCAGTCGACGACGAATCTGTCGATCTGATTTTTCTGTTGCTCGCACCATTTTCACAAGAACACGTTCACTTAAAAGCACTAGCAAAGATTTCACGCTTGCTACGGAGCGAAACTATGTGTGCCAAACTACGCGGCAGCACATCCGCTGACGCCCTCTATGCACTTTTGGTGGAGGCCCAGACGGAAAGAAGTACAAGCTGATAGTACACTCTTCAAATTCACAAACGGTTCACAATAGGGAATTTACAAATTTCCTAATATCATTTGAGATGTCCGAAGACATGAGAGAAATTTGTCGATGATTGATAATTTGGGAAACCGATAACTAAAACCATTGACCGAGCCCTCGACACACTTATTCATTGGATGTACCCATGGTATCGGTTTTTTTGGTGTTCGTTTCCAATGAATGTACACATAGAGGTGGACGACTTGTGTCAGGAGCAACTCTTAAGGCGTCAGACTGCCGAAACGCGTAACAACACGAAACCTAAGGGATAAGTCCGTGCCAAAGGCTCATTTACTTTTGGTTACGGGCCTGTCAGGCGCTGGGAAAAGTACGGCTCTTGCTGCGCTTGAAGACCTTGGTTATGAGGTAGTTGATAATCTGCCATTGAGGTTGTTGCGCACTTTGTTAGATGGGTCTAGCGAGAATGCTACGCTCGCGATCGGCACTGATTCGCGCACCGTAGGATTTTCTTCTGAGCTTCTTTTGTCGGAAATAAATGAACTGAAAAAGGTTTCTTCGATAAACATTACTTTGATCTTTCTCACTTGCGACACTGACGTATTACATCTCCGTTTCACTGAAACCAGGAGACGCCATCCGTTGGCAATTGATAGGCCAGTGACGGACGGTATCCTTCACGAACGCCAACTGATGAGGCCCTTACTGGATCAAGCGGACCACGTGATCGATACGTCCCATCTGAACGCCAGTGATTTGCGCGTGTTAGTCGATGGCTCCTTCTCGCTAACTGACGGACCACCATTTACAATCAGCATAACGTCCTTCGCTTTCCGTAAAGGCTTGCCGCGGGAATCCGATCTAGTCCTAGATGTACGTTTCCTCTCCAACCCATATTACGTCGAAAGGCTTAGAGAAAGGACGGGGCTCGATGAAGATGTCGCAGAATATGTTGAATCGGATCCAGATTTTGCAGGATTTTTTACGCGACTTTCCCGAATGATAATTCCCCTGCTACCCAGGTACGCTGCAGAGGGAAAGCGATACCTTACAATTGCCATTGGTTGCACCGGAGGCCACCACCGTTCCGTAGTTGTTGCTGAACACTTGGCGAAGCATTTGATCGAGGCTGATTTCCCAGTTCAGGTGCGTCACCGAGACCTAAGTCAAATAGCTATTAAATCCAGAAATATCAGTTAGTTCTAGACTACCTCCAAAGTGTACGCTGAAACGTTCTCAAAATGGCAGACCTTGTTGCAAATTCCAATACATGAGTGTGTACAACGAAAGGCTAGACGCAGGAGCTGCCATGAATAGGTAAAAGGCCTCAAAGTGATTTTGTGCCGCTCTACTTCCTAGACCTGGCTTGTAGGGGCGGCAGGGCATTGGTATATCACCGGGATCGGTAATTGGGCGCCTCAGGCTGGGCCGCACGAAATTTGGAAGGTTCGCACCACATTGACACGCATTAGGAATCTATAAATGACCACATTTTCGGACTACAAGGTTGCTGATATGTCGCTGACAGATTGGGGACGGAAAGAAATTAATATTGCAGAGTCGGAGATGCCTGGACTGATGGCACTCCGCAACGAACACGCCGGCAAATTTCCACTTAATGGGGCAAGAATCGCAGGCTGTTTGCATATGACTATCCAAACCGCGGTGTTAATTGAAACGCTGCTAGACTTGGGTGCGGAAGTCCGATGGAGTTCATGCAACATCTTTTCAACTCAAGACCATGCGGCTGCGGCTATTGCCAGCTCCAACATTCCGGTGTTTGCTTGGAAAGGCCAAAACGAAGAGGAGTTTTGGTGGTGCATTGAAAAAACTATCCAAGGACCAGAAAATTGGACACCTAACATGCTCTTGGACGACGGGGGCGATTTGACCAAACTTATGCATGACAAGCATGGAGATTTGTTGTCGGAGGTAAAAGGCCTATCAGAAGAAACCACTACTGGCGTGCATAGGCTATACGACATGGAAAAGTCTGGAACATTAAGGGTTCCTGCATTCAACGTGAACGATTCAGTGACGAAATCAAAGTTTGATAATCTATATGGCTGCCGAGAAAGCCTTGTTGACGGCATCCGTCGTGCAACCGACGTAATGTTGGCAGGGAAAATAGCGGTGGTATGCGGCTACGGTGCTGTTGGAAAGGGTTCAGCTGAGTCACTTCGTGCCGCCGGTGCGCGAGTTCTCGTCACGGAAATAGACCCAATCTGCGCCTTGCAGGCGACTATGGAAGGCTTCGAAGTCGTTACCATGGATCAGGCCGCAACGCGGGGAGACGTTTTCGTAACTGCCACAGGCAATATCGACGTCATTACAGTAGAGCATATGCGGGAAATGAGGGATCTTGCCATAGTATGCAATATCGGCCACTTCGATTCAGAAATTCAAATCGATGCTCTAAACAATATGAAATGGACCGAGATCAAACCACAGGTCGACCAGGTAGAATTTCCTGATAACAAACGAATAATAGTGCTGGCCAAAGGAAGACTTGTGAATCTTGGTTGCGCAACCGGCCATCCGAGCTTCGTGATGAGTGCGTCATTTACCAATCAAGTGCTTGCTCAAATCGAACTCTGGAATAATTCTACAGCATACGACAAGAAAGTTTATGTGCTGCCCAAATATCTGGATGAAAAAGTAGCCTCGCTTCACTTGGAAAAAGTAGGGGCCACTTTGACTTCACTCTCTGTGAAACAAGCGGAATATATTGGAGTGGAAAAACACGGACCGTTTAAGCCTGATCATTATCGCTATTAGCATTTGATTTAAGCTACTCGGTAATATCGGGAATGAACCCGATAAAGAGAGTCCACAACATTAAAACACTAGAGTTAGTAATCCAGTTACCTGACTTAAGTGCCACTCAACAGTTCGCGAGCGCGATTGCATCTATTGTGCAGCCCGGAGACGTGATCGGGCTAAAAGGCGCTATCGGAGTTGGCAAAACAACCTTTGCACGCGCTGTGATTGGCGCACTTGGTGGCTGCGAAGAAGTACCTAGCCCAACGTTCACATTGGCCCAAATCTATCATCTTGACCACATCACGGTGTGGCACTTCGATCTCTTTAGGCTTAAGCGACCCACGGATATTTATGAATTGGGCATTGAGGAGGCGATGATTGACGGCATATCGCTAGTAGAATGGCCCGAAAAAATGGTCTCCTGTAATTTCCCGAAGCAAATAGAAATCGATTTTTCTTTCGGCGCAGACGAGGGACGAAAAGCCACGTTATTGGCACACGATGATTGGCGCATTCGCCTAAACAAACTGGACTGGTTGCGCGATGGATAGATCGAAACGCCGTGATGAATTCCTCGCCGAACATGGTTGGGAAAAGGCAAACATCGTTCCACTCGCTGCCGACGCTTCGTTCCGTTGTTATTACCGTCTCGAGCTGTCGGGACAGAGCGCCGTTCTGATGGATGCTCCACCGGCCCACGAGGACATCGGCCCATTTATAGCTGTCGCTCAATATTTGCTAAAATTGGAATTGAGCGCACCGAGAATCTTAGGTCAGGATACCAGCAGCGGTCTTCTTCTGATTGAAGATTTAGGCGATGGAAAATTTAATAGTTTGCTAGAAACGACTGACAACCCGGACTTGCTTTACCAACGCGCAGTAGATGTTTTATGTGTGCTCCACAAAGCGGAACCACCAGCCTGGCTTTCACCGTACAATCACGAACTTCTTTTAGCTGAAGTGGATCTTCTGATAGACTGGTATTGGCCAACCATAACTGGCACTACTATCGATTTCTCGACACGTACGGCTTATCACAACGCATGGATCGAAGTATTTTCTGCGGTTGAGTTTGGGCCACCAGTTACCGTTTTACGAGATTATCACTCGGATAATTTAATGTGGCTCCCGAACAGAAATGGCGTTGCAGCAGTGGGATTACTTGATTTCCAAGATGCTCTAGCCGGTTCACCGGCATACGATTTGGTATCACTGCTCGAGGATGCTCGTCGAGATGTCTCGGATACTCTTGTAAAGAATATGATTCAACGTTACGTATCCGCGACTGGCACGCCTTGGTCCTACATTGGAAGAGCGTACTCAGTCCTAGGGGCACAACGCAATTCTAAGATCATTGGAATTTTCACTCGGCTTTGGCGGAGAGACGAAAAGGCCGCGTACCTCACCTTGATCCCCAGGGTGTGGCGCCTACTTGAAAACAACTTAACAGATCCACTGCTCGCACCAGTCCGCCTTTGGTTTGACCAGCACCTTCCAAAATATTTGCGGCAAAAGCCGCAATAATGAACGACTGTTAGGTACTGCTGATGCATGCGATGCTCCTTGCTGCCGGACTGGGAGAACGCATGCGCCCTCTAACAGAACAAATCCCAAAACCCTTAATCTCAATTGCCGGTGTACCTATGATCGACAGAATGTTAGATCATCTAGAAGAAGGGGGTGTGGAATATGTCGTCGTTAACACCCATCATCTAGCTGAACAGGTGGCGGCACACCTTCGTCCACGCCGAACACCTTCCATATCCATTGTGTACGAAAAAAAATTATTGGACACGGGTGGTGGAGTGGCAGAAGCTTTGCCGTTACTTGGCGACTCACCGTTTCTAGTGAGCAACAGCGATGTTATAGTGCTTAACGGGGTCAAACCGTTTGTGCAGCGCTTGGTAGAGACATGGCGCCCGCACATGGACGCCCTCCTACTTGTCCATCCTACAGTGCATGCGTCCTATTATGGCGGTTTAGGCGACTTCGTACTCGGTTCTGACGGAAAGATGCACCGGCGTGTAGAAAGAGAAATCGCGCCCTATGTCTTCACTGGTGTACAGATATTGCACCAGCGTCTGTTCGACAGATGTCCTACAACTCCATTTTCGCTAAACGTGCTTTACGATCGTGCGGAAGCAGTTGGCCGCCTTTATGGCGTGGTTCACGATGGCGAGTGGATGCACGTCGGCACGGTCGACGCAATTACGCTTATCGAAGACCGCCTCAAACTGTTGATATGAAGGTGTCCGAAGGTGGCTTTTAAACGTCCACACGTAGTATCTATGCCATCTGGACAAGCCTTTCTTGAACAACTTGCGGATGGTTTGGCAGATGATTTTTGCGATTCCCAGCCTGATGTTTTGGCAAGTGTTGCCATATTGCTGCCCACACGCCGCGCGACAAGACGTTTAAAGGAGGCGTTTTTACTTTCAAACAATAGTACCACGCCATTACTACCTCGCATTTACGCCATCGGCGATATTGAAGAGGAAGACTCCATAACCGACGGCTCCGATTCAATAAGCAAGTTGATAAATAAAGCGCACTCAGTGCCGCCCACAATGTCACCAACAAGGCAAAAAATACTGCTCGCAAAATTAATACACCGATGGTGGAGTCTTCGCACTGACGATAACACAAAGCCGTTTGACCAAGCGCTCCACGTTGCCCGTGGACTCGTGAATTTTCTTGATCACTTCCAAACAGCACGACTGGATATTTCGTCTCTCGACACGTTAGTTCCAGAGGACTACGCGGCGCACTGGAGGGAAACCATTGATTTTCTTCGCATCATCACGGAACAATGGCCGGCGTTCCTAGAGGAACAGAATTTAGTTGACCCGGCGACACGGCGAACCCGTATGCTCGAAAACCTTTCCCAACAATGGGAGGATAATCCACCAACAACTCCAGTCTTGGCTGCCGGCTCGACAGGTAGCCTGCCAGCAACGATGGACTTGCTTGCTGTAGTGGCCAAGTTGCCGCTCGGATGTGTTTTGTTGCCAGGCCTCGACCAGGGGCTAGACCAAGAAAGCTGGGAAGCGATCGGAGAAACACATCCACAACATGGTTTAAAACGCCTTCTTCACCGACTGAGAATTGAACGATCCGCTGTACCAAATTGGGGAGACATGAAAGGTTACACGGGCAACGTCGAACGCAGACGTTTACTTTCTGAGGTAATGAGACCGGAACCAACATGTACAAATTGGCACAAGATTGTGTCGATGGCTCCCGTGGCAGTACAAGGATTAAGCCGCGTCACTTGCACTAGCCTTGCGGCGGAGGCCACCGTGATAGCGATGATGATGCGCAATGCTTCGAAGACGGCGGGCCACACGGCCGCACTTGTGACGCCAGATCGTGAATTGGCTCGGAGAGTAAAAGTTGAACTTCGGCGCTGGAAACTCAGTGTTGACGATTCTGCAGGAATACCGTTTTTGGAAACAAGCGTAGGTGTGTTTCTCCACCTAATAGCGAACATGGCTAACGCACAAGCCTCTCCAATCCCTCTTCTCGCGATGCTCAAACATCCACTTTGCGCCGGTGGCACGACACACATGATCTTTCGTAACTACGTCGCAGAGCTCGAGCGCTCGACGCTTCGCGGATCTCCCCCTGCATCGGGCTTTAAGGGATTGCTAAAGGAATTATCATCAACATTTGCTGCTGAGGAGTTAGTAGGGTGGTTTCAGTCAATTGCCTCAGCTGGAAAACATTTACTGTCCCTTACTTCCTCTGCATCGGTATCACTTGGTGACGTCATACTATCCCATATTTCGTTTGCAGAATGGTTAACAATAAATATCGAAAGCCCCGGCATAACTCCCTTATGGGAAACTGATGGCGGCGAGACTGCTAAAAAACTCCTTGGAGATCTGGCCGTTATAGTACGAGAAGCTAGTCCCATACATGGCAAAGAATATGCCTCAATTTTCGTTAAGCTCTTGTCGGATGTATTCGTTCGTCCCAAGCTTGATGTAAGATCACATTTGTATATTTGGGCACCCTTGGAGGCACGTCTTCAGCAAGCCGACTTCGTCATAGTCGGTGGCTTAAACGAAGGCACATGGCCACGACACACTATTGGTGCCAACTCCTGGTTGAGCCGATCTATGCGTCACTCCCTTGGCCTGCCAGGGCCCGAGCAGACGATTGGGCTTTCGGCCCATGATTTCAGTCAACTCTTTTGTGCTCCTAACGTGGTACTAACTCGAAGTGCCAAAAATGCCGGTGCGGGGACGGTTCCGTCTCGATGGCTGGTTCGTCTCGAGGCCGTTCTCCGCCGCGTCGGGCTAGCGGAAAGGACTGACCGTAGCGCGCATTGGACAGCCCTATCTGCGCTCCTCGACAAAGCCACTGAGTCCCATAGGCAAATAAAGCCTCCGGCTCCGTGCCCTCCGCTTTCTGCGCGACCACGCCAGATGTCCGTAACTCACGTTGAACAATGGA
>CAJWOI010000009.1 GCA_913044255.1 uncultured Alphaproteobacteria bacterium | reverse complement strand
TCGTTCATTGCCGCGTCAATGACTACAAATCGATGCGGGGTGGACTCTTTCACCTCGATCACCCGCGACAACAAAATCCCTGCATCGGCGACTAGTGCCCGACCAGGTTCGAATATTAATTGGCAGCCCAGCGCGCCAAATACCTTATCCACAAGGGCAGCATAGGAGGAAATCGTGGGTGGTTGTTCATTAGAATATCGAACCCCGAGACCACCCCCTAGATCAATTTGGGAGATATTATGGCCGTCTTCACGTAGCGTTTTGATCAAACCAGCCAGGCGCACAAAGGCTTCCTCAAATGGCTCGAGATCGGTCAACTGTGATCCGATATGTAAATCCACTCCTACCACTGTAATCCCGGGCATCTCTTGAGCCAGTTTATAAAGGCCGCGGGCTTCCGAAATTGGCACACCAAACTTATCCGCCTTGCGACCTGTCGCAATTTTCTCGTGGGTCTTGGCATCAACATCCGGGTTGACCCGGAATGCTATTCGCGCACTCAAGTTTTGTTTTGCTGCTATATCCGAGAGGGACATTAGCTGTGCTTTCGACTCCAAATTGAATTGGTGCACCTGAGCAGAAAGCCCCGCCGCTAACTCTGCGTCAGTCTTGCCCACGCCTGCAAAAACAATGCGTGAACCCGGGATACCGGCCGCTAATACCCGACGAAGTTCCCCTTCCGAAACCACGTCAGCACCAGCACCAAACTCCGAAAGAGCGGTAACTACAGCCTGGTTCGCGTTCGCCTTGACAGAGTAGGCGATCAGCGCATCTCGATCAGCGAAAGCGTCGGAAAACTCCTGGTAACTAGCTTTCAGTGCAGCATGGGAATAGCAATAAACAGGAGTGCCAAACTCCTCAGCAATGTGCCCGAGCGGAACGGCTTCCGCACACAACTTCCCATTATGATATTCGAACCCAACCATGATGGTTACCGGTTTCCGCGAATTTCAGACTCTTCATTTCCGGGCGCTACCAAGGGTCCTTTGCGGCCACATGCGGTTAGGTCGGCCAAAAGAACCACCAAAAACGACAATGTCAACACGGAGTGCCACCAGCGGTAACGGTTCATAGATAACGTGCCTTTGCTGCAGCCAAGGCTTCACGAACCCTTACCCCAGACGTTCCCCCCTGACTCACACGACTGGCCACCGCATTATCGATGCTCAATATGTCAAATACAGATTCGGTCACGCTTGGCTCGATCTTTTGCATTTCAACTAATGGCAAGTTCTCTAAAACACAACCAGAATCTCTCGCAAGGCGCACTATCGCACCGGCTGAATCATAAGCATCCCGAAAAGCTAATCCACCAACGCGCACTAACCAATCCGCCAAGTCGGTCGCCGTAGAGTAGTCTGCCCCTGCACACTCCCTCATGCGTTTCTTGTCAACCTCAAGCGCACCAACCATGCCGGCCATAGCATGGACACAGAGCAACAACGTGTCGAGAGAATCAAAGGTCGGATCCTTGTCTTCCTGCAAATCTTTTGCGTAAGCCAACGGCAGGCCCTTGATAATTATCAATAACGAATTGAGAGATCCGATGATCCGCCCCGTCTTGGCACGAACGAGTTCGGCTGCGTCAGGATTTCGCTTCTGCGGCATGATAGAAGATCCGGTCGAAAACTCGTCTGACAAACGCACAAAAGCGAAGGCCGGGCTCGACCATAGGACCAACTCCTCGGCAAGGCGAGATAAGTGCACAGCCGAAATCGCTGAGACACTAAGCGCCTCCAGAGCAAAATCGCGGTCCGAAACAGAATCGATCGAATTTGCAGTTGGTCGATCAAACCCCAGCGCTGAGGCGGTAGCTCCTCGATCGATGTCGAACGAGGTACCAGCTAATGCCACAGACCCGAGTGGACATTCATTGAGACGAGTACGCGCATCTTTCATCCGATCTCGGTCCCGCCCAAACATTTCAACATACGCTAACAGATAATGTGCAAAAGTTACCGGCTGGGCCGGTTGCGAATGAGTAAAACCCGGCATCACTGTTTCAACATGATCCTCAGCAAGCTCAATCAAAACTACATGTAGATCTCGAAGCGCCTGATCCAGCCCGTCCAGTGCGTCACGCACCCACAAACGTAAATCCGTAGCCACCTGATCATTGCGCGATCGAGCCGTATGCAATCGTTTTCCCGGCTCACCAATCAACTCGGTTAGCCGCGCCTCTACATGCATGTGAATGTCCTCAAGTGCCGGGTCAAACTGCATTGCGCCGGCCTCAATTTCAGCGCGAACCACCTCCAGGCCGTTTTCTATCGCCTCACCATCACTGGGAGACAAAATGCCCTGCGCCACCAGCATCCGGCAATGTGCATTTGAACCAGCGATATCTTGTGCGTATAGCCTCCAGTCAACGTCAATCGAGGCATTAATTTTATTCATAATATCGGCCGTGCCGCCTTCGAAGTGGCGACGAAGCAGACCTTCGCTATTTTTCTGTGCGGATGGCTTCTCAGTCATGTTATGCAACTCTATTTAGCAACAGCAAAAATGCGGTATGCAAGATATATGTCAAGCAATCTGAGTTGGCGAACTACTGCGGCTCTAGGCGCGGCAATTTCGATATCCGCCATTGTTGCCTTTTGGCTGACGCAATCAACCCCACCTAAAGCCCCGGGTCAAGCCGCACTCGCACCCCCAAAAGGCTTTTCGCTGGAATTACACGATACGGCGCGAGCTGTCCCCCCACTTACTATTACGGACCGGGATGGCAACTCCGTCGAACTTGCCAACTTTATGGACAAAGTGGTGCTGTTAAATTTATGGGCAACCTGGTGTGCGCCATGTGTTCGGGAACTTCCCGCACTCGATCGATTGCAAAAAGCCATGGAAGGGAGCGATCTCGTGATAGTAGCGCTCAGCTTAGACAGAGGGGGATTGGCAGACGTGAACTCTTTTTGGGCGCGCACGAAATTGGCTCATTTAGAGATATACATCGATCCGACTATGGGCGCTGGCCAAGTGGTCGGCGCCCGCGGCCTGCCAACCACACTTCTAATTAACCGCAACGGAATGGAAATCGCACGGCTCGAAGGTCCCGCCGAGTGGGATTCAGAGGAAATAATTGCCTATCTTACGAGTCTGGCTGCAACCAATTAAAGACTGCAATACTCAAGTCTCAGCCAGCCGTTTCGCCGCCGCCTCGATTGCATCACCGAGCCCAACGTGATCATTGACTACCTTAAAATCGGGATATCTGGGAGCCATATTTTCAGGTGGCCGGAACAGAATTCCTGCGTCAGCCTGGGAAAGCATTGAAATATCGTTGTGAGAATCCCCGGCAGCTATGACTTTTAGATTTAGACCCTGGAAGGCAACAACGGCGCATCGCTTGGGGTCCTCCTGTCGGAGCCGGTACCCAATCATACGGTCTTCCTCTATCTCTAAACGGTGACAGAGCAAGGTTGGCCAGCCAAGAACCCCCATCAAGGGTGTAACCAATTCGTAAAAAGCGTCCGAAAGAATAACAATTTGGAATTGGGATCGCAGGCGCTCCAGAAATGAGACTGCCCCTTCTAGAGGGGTCATGTCCGCAACAACCGCCTGCAAGTCACTAATTTTCAAATCGTAATCATCGAGCAAACGCATTCGGCTGCGCATTAGATCATGGTAATCGGGGTTGTCACGTGTCGTCTGCCGAAGCTCTTCGATTCCGGTACGTTCAGCAAGCCCAATCCAAATCTCGGGAACCAACACTCCTTCAAGGTCTAAACAAACAAGATTCACAGCACCTCCATGGCCAAGCACCATCGGCTTGCCGACAAACTAATAATGGGAAAGAAGACAGCGTTCCAGTCTCTTGTGCCTTTGCCCCTAGTTACCGAGAGGAAAGATTGGGCTCAGCAACATGAATTCGATTAAGGCAAAGTCACCCGACCACCAGAAGCAATGTAACACTGCCCGGTGGTATAACTAGATCTCTCCGACAGAAGAAACGCTGCCAATTCAGCGATTTCCTCCGCCCTGCCAAGACGTTTCATTGGCGTCGCCTCTGCAATCGCGTCTCTCTGCGACGGTGTCATTACTTGAATCATGTCGGTTTCAATCAAACCTGGAGCAATACTATTGATCCGCACTGCTGGCGCTAAGTCCTCTGAAAGACTACGTGCAAACGCAATTACCGCGGCCTTAGACGCACTGTACGCTGCCTGCGCCGGCCTTGGCCTCAGAGCTGCAATAGAGGCGATGCACACTATTCTGCCAAACCCGCGCGCGCGCATCCCTTTGGTAACTGACACAAGCGGAAGATAGGTGCCATCTACATTTACAGACATCATCTGTTTAAATGAATCGTAGTCCAGTTGATCTGGCGGCTCTACCTTGGCTATTCCGGCATTGGTTACCAGCAAATCAATAGGGCCCAGTTCTTGTTCCGTTTTTTTTACCATCTCGGAAACCTCTTTGGGCTCAGCAACGTTTGCTTGGGCCAATATCCCATCAGTTCCAAATGAGTTCACCGTCTCAAGTGTTGCGCGTGCCGCATCTTCGGCTTGCTGGTAATTAATCGATACCCGAGCACCACCAGTTGCTAGACGCTCACAAATAGCCCGCCCAATTCCTCGTGAACCTCCGGTAACCAATGCCACACGTCCCCGAAATTCAGTATCAACCATTCCTGGCCTCCCTAGGTGTTTGGCTGCAACCTAACTGGGTTTAAAGTGTTTTGCGAGCAGACGAGTCGACAGCCCTCAGGAATACCAGCATATGAGAAACATTGCGTATAGCTGCATGAAGGGCGTTAGGTACAATTACCAATACCAAAATCGGAACAGCTCATGAGCGAATTTCTAATCGGCGACATAGAAATTACCAGAATCATCGAACTGGAAGGACCGGATTTCGCACCATTGGAATTTTTCCCTGATTGCACGGCAGAAATGCTTGAACCACATTTGGGCTGGTTGCAGCCGCGCTTTCTCGATCCGTCGAATGGCAAACTTGTATTTGCGATTCAAAGCTACTTGCTCCGGACCAATCACCACACCATCTTGATTGATTCCTGCGTGGGTGAAGACAAGGACCGAGCCCGCTTCCCTACGTGGAATCTCCGCAAAAATACGAATTACCTCGCAAAACTTGCCAGAGCGGGAATCTCGCCGGAGTCAATCGACTACGTCTTATGCACACATCTGCACGCGGATCACGTTGGTTGGAATACTCGTCTAATCAACGGCCAATGGGTCCCGACATTCCCCAATGCCCGTTATTTATTCGCACGTGATGAACAAGAATTTTGGCAATCCAAATTTGTCAAAGATCCACACAAATACGATGATGGCTGTTACCAAGATAGCGTCCTACCCATCATTGATTCCGGGCAAGCGTTGATCGTCGACCAAGACCATGTGCTAGATGATCAAATCTGGCTAGAGCCGTCGCCAGGCCATACTCCCGGGCATGTCAGCATTCGTGCCCAGTCCGGAGATTCAGAAGCCGTGTTTTCGGGGGACCTCATGCATAGCGTGCTTCAATGCGTCTATCCCGAACTTGTCTCGCGCGCATGCTTCGATAAACCGCTCGCGCGCCAAAAACGGCACGACTTTCTTGAACGTTACTGTGACCGCCCTGTACAGGTGATGACTGCTCATTTCCCCTCTCCCTCGTCTGGATATATCCACCGGCATCGTGGTGACGGTTATCGGTTTAAATATTTTGGCGAGACTTAGAACTCTCGCTCGTTAGGCCGCATGCCCGGTGGTATATAATTTGTTGGACACTATGGAACGGGCAGCTCCCGACACCATATTAGCACTAATTTGTAACCGAGGACTGGCGCTACGCCGCGCACCTTGGTAGGTTCCCAACCCTTCGGGGCAGATTCCCCATAACCCATCATCATTTTGTAGGTACATAGTAAGCAATGGACTATAAGGCCCCAAGTTCAATCGACGAGGCTGTCAAGCTGTTGGCAGAAGCCAAGGGCGCAGCTCGCGTATTGGCAGGCGGTACGGATTTGCTGGTTCAAATTCGGGCTGGCCTAGCCAAACCCCCACTTGTTGTCGATGTGAAAAATATTCCGGAACTGCGAAAAATTTCCATCGATAGTAGTGGTATCCATATCGGAGCCGCCGTTAGCGGCGCAGAACTAGGCGAACATGACGGAGTAAAAGCGGCATGGCCAGGTGTCGTAGAAGCTACGGAACTTATTGGTTCCACTCAGATTCAAGGTCGCGCGTCATTAGGTGGCAATTTATGCAATGCGTCACCAGCCGCAGACAGCGTTCCAGCATTGGTGGCAGCAAGCGCAGTTTGTCTTATTGCGGGACCAGATGGTCAACGAGAAACCGCGGTGGAACAAATCACCACTGGACCAGGTCAAACGACATTGAAAAACGGGGAATTCGTCACGGAATTTAGACTGCCCAAAAAACTGCCCCGGTCAGCAGATGCCTACTTGCGGTTCATCCCACGTACGGAGATGGACATAGCTGTCGTTGGCGCCGGTGTGTATCTGACACTTGACGAAAAGGGTGTCTGCCAACAAGCTCGCGTAGCCCTGGGAGCAGTAGCGCCTACGGTCCTCTTAGTGGGGGACGGCTCCAAAGCGATTGTCGGCTCAAGCTTGGACGATGCAGCGCTCGATAAGCTCGAAGCCGCAGCTAGCGCCGCTTGCAACCCAATCGATGACAAGCGGGGAACCGTTGAATTCAGGGTCGGCGTAGCCGGCGTGCTTGCGAAACGGGCAGCACTTATCGCCAAACAACGTGCGGAGGTTAGCTAATGGCGAGGCAACATGTGACGACTGAGGTCAACGGCGAGCCGCAAGATTTTTTATGCGAGCCACAGGAAACACTTCTCGACGTGTTGCGAGATGAACTACGCCTTACTGGCACCAAAGAAGGGTGTTCATCAGGTGATTGCGGTGCCTGCAGTATTATGGTCGATGGTCGCTTAGTTTGCGCCTGTCTGATGTTTGGTGTCGAGGCGCAAGGAAAGACAATCGAAACCATCGAGGGTATGGCTGAAGGCGACAAATTACATCCTTTGCAAACGAAATTTCTCGAGGAAGCAGCGCTGCAATGTGGTTTCTGCACGCCAGGGTTTCTTGTGGCAGCGAAGGCCTTGCTGGAGCGCAACAGCGACCCAACGGAAATCGAGGTTCGCTATTGGCTGGCCGGAAACCTATGCAGGTGCACTGGATACGACAAGATTGTCCGCGCAGTCTTGGACGTCGCGGCAGATATGAGGGGAGCGTAGAGATGGGCAAAGAGACGCAAGAGTTTAAATGGGTAGGCAAACGGCCGATTCGCCCCGACGGTGTTGACAAGGTCACAGGCCGGGCCAAATTCGGTGCAGACATGCACCTTCCAGGCATGTTGATAGGACGTGTTCTGAGAAGTCCGCATGCCCATGCCCGTATCCGCTCCATTGATACAACGAAGGCGGTGTCCTTGCCGGGCGTTAAAGCAGTCGTTACAGGCAGCGATTTCCCACCACCACCTCCGCCCGTATGGGAAGCGGCTGGCGAAGTGCCAGTTAATTTCCGTGATTTGGCCCGGAACGTAATGGCGCGTGACAAGGCGTTATATGACGGCCACGCAGTCGCTGCTGTAGCAGCGACTAGTGCGGCAATCGCTGAGGAAGCAGTCGACCTCATTGAAGTTGATTACGAAGTCTTGCCGCATGTTATCGATGTCAAAGCAGCTATGAAACCAGATGCTCCGTTGCTCCACGACGACCTCTTCACGGACGGCGTTTCGCCGAAACCCGACAAACCATCCAATATCGCAAAGCGCATGGAGTTTGTTCTTGGTGATATCGAAGCTGGATTTTCCAAAGCTGACGTGGTCATAGAACGTGAGTTCACTACCAAACCGGTTCATCAGGGCTACATTGAACCGCATGCATGCGTTGCGGATTCTTCGGAAGACGGGCGACTTTTCATCCATTGCAGCAGCCAGGGCCAGTTTATGGTCCGCCAATTTTGCGCGCGTGTTCTTGATGTCGAAATTTCGAAAGTGACGGTAGTACCGGCCGAGATTGGAGGTGGCTTCGGAGGGAAAACCACTGTTTATATTGAGCCTACCGCAGGACTTCTTTCACGACGAACGGGAAGACCGGTAAAAATGGTCATGAGTCGGACCGAAGTATTTCGCGCAAGCGGGCCCACCTCAGGTGGAGCCACCAAAATTAAAATTGGCGCCACCAAGGACGGAACTATTACGGCAGCTCAGGCAACACTGGCTTATCAAGCTGGCGCGTTTCCTGGGTCACCCATTGGTCCCGGATGCATGTGCGCATTTGCGCCCTACAATATCGGAAATGTCAATGTGGTTGGACATGATGTAGTGGTGAATCGACCCAAAGTTGCGGCTTATCGGGCTCCAGGTGCTCCCATTTCTGAGTTTGGCGTCGAATGCGTCATCGACGAAATTGCCGAAGAACTCAGCATAGATCCCATCGCACTTAGGGAGAAAAACGCCGCACGTCAAGGCACCAAAGCATACTATGGCCCTACTTTTGGGCCAATTGGCTTTGTCGATACTCTGGAGGCCGCGAAGCAACACCCACACTATTCAGCCCCACTCAAAGAAAACCAAGGGCGAGGGGTAGCTTCAGGCTTTTGGTTTAATATAGGTGGCGATTCCACGGCAAGTGTGCACATAAATGAAGATGGCACCGCGACCGTAATGGAAGGCAATCCAGACATCGGCGGTAGCCGTGCGTCGCTCGCACAAATGGCAGCAGAGGTGCTTGGCATCGACTATGACAAGATACGTATTACAGTCGCAGACACCAGTTCGATTGGCTACAACTTTCTAACAGGAGGAAGTCGGGTAACCTTTGCGAGCGGTAAAGCGGTCATAGAAGCTGCCAATGGTGCCGTTTCGGAGCTATGTTCCCGCGCAGCCAAATTATGGGAAATCGATCCAGACGCGGTGGAGTGGGTAGATGGAGAAGCGCGTCCAGCAGGGAAAAACGCTGGAGACTTTGAGCCGATGCCATTAAGCACCATCGCCGGTGCTTCCGGCAAAACTGGTGGACCAATTAGTGGCCACGCGTCGTTGAACGTAAAGGGCGCTGGGCCCGGTTTCGGAACTCATATTTGCGACGTAGAAGTTGACCGCGAAACCGGCAGGGTGTCGATCGTCCGTTACACTGCTGTCCAAGACGTGGGGCGTGCGATCCACCCCGGCTACGTCGAAGGGCAACTTCAGGGTGGCGTCGCCCAAGGCGTAGGATGGGCTTTAAACGAAGAATATATTTACGATAAGGAGGGACGACTGGATAACCCCGGATTTCTTGATTACCGGGTTCCAGTCGCGTCCGATCTACCAATGATCGACACAGTATTGGTGGAAGTGCCCAACCCGAACCATCCCTATGGGGTTCGCGGGGTCGGCGAGGTGCCAATCATTCCACCGATGGCAGCGGTGGCAAACGCTATTTCTGACGCACTGGGAGTCCGATTAAAAGACCTCCCGATGTCACCACCAAAAGTCTTGGCGAGTCTTAGCAATGGGGGCGGCAGAGCGCCTTCTTGAACATGGCGAAAGTTGTGATTCCCGCCGGTTTGAGTCAACAATTTACCGACGGGAAAGCCGAATTTGAAATTAACGCAAAGACCGTACGAGCCGTGATTCGTTGCCTAGATAAGGATTTTCCCGGCATAGGAGAGGCCATAGAAATCAACATGGCCGTGGCCATCGACGGAGAGATATACCACGACCCCCTCCTAGAATCGGTTGCTCCAGAGAGTGAGG
This sequence comes from uncultured Alphaproteobacteria bacterium, assembly GCA_913044255.1. GTDB lineage: Bacteria > Pseudomonadota > Alphaproteobacteria > UBA7887 > UBA7887. Next base: position 9,890 of record CAJWOI010000009.1, on the reverse strand, counting down.
TTTATTTCTTGCCTCGTATTGGTGGCGGCTAAATTTCCCATCAGCACTGATACTTCCTAGGCGGCGTCTAAAAATACCACCTTAGACGGTTCAGATAGAATTTCCATCCGATCTTCGCCACGCACTTCGTCGAGTAACGGAGTAGACACCTCAATCTCTGCCAACTTTAGAGTATTGCGAATCCTCACGATCCTAGCATCCTCCGGCTGCACACCAATCAGGGTCTTCACTGCCAGCCGAACCGCGTCCCGACCTGTTTTCATCGGAATCGGAATTCTCGCGCCTTCCAAATATGTGCTGGTTACTGTGTTCGCATAAGTCGCAGCAAAGTCGACACGGCTCAAAAGACGGTGAGTTATCACATCAGCCGAACCGATACCTGTCGCATTCCCCTTCGTCGCATCTGTGACATCAAGAATTACCATTTTTTTAACTCGAGGCAACTCGAAGCCAGGAGAATTCCGATGCCCAGTGACATTAGGATCACAACCAGACCCACTAATCTCTTTACCGATTTCATCAATAACTAGCACATCGATATCATCGATATAGATTCTCGCCATCAACTCCTTGGCTCGGGACTGCAACGCCGGCTCCCGTGCAAACAAAGTCTCTGCAGGCATGGCTTCAACAATCGCTGTATCGTCATGCGCGTCCTCAACCATTCCCACTCCAAAAAGAAACGGTATATGTTCCATCAGAGCACCTGCGGCACGAGGCAACACCTCCCCGAAATTTTCCATTGGATGGCCGCCATGTATTGCGGTCGCTCCGTTAATCTTACCCATCCCGATGATCATCATCTTGATCACACCACTTTCCACTGGTCCTCGAAAACTGGTGTGCGGCTTGACACGATTTATCAGAACCACGCCGTCCGCCTCGTGCGCGAAGCGATCCATATGGATGGCCGTGCCATCATCGAGCTCTGTAACCATAACCGTGTCCATGGTTGCCCGTACCGGAGCTCCAACAGCAGATTCAGTCACGCCATATCCAGCAAGAAGAGCAGCCTGCGCGTCAGCCGTACCCCCCGCGTGACTCCCCATAGCGGGGAAAACAAAGGGGTCCGCGCCCTGGGCCTTTAACGAGCCGATTAGTGCGCGCACCGCTACATCAATATTTGCTACGCCACGGCTCCCAACACCCACGGCAATTTTAGCGCCGGGTTTGACCTTGGCCATTATTTCTGGACGAGCAAGTTCATCTGTTACAGCTTTGGCGACGTCGTCGACGCCATGGTGCTCGAACAATTGTCGCACACGTGCCATTTGCGGCAGCTCAAATCCAAGGCCACCCGCAATATTAAATTGAAGGTCTTCACGCACGGTCTTTGCCCTTCCCTTTACACATCTACCCACCCCAGCAAGAATGAGGCAGGATTCCGTTTCTATCCTAGCATAATCCCGCGATCCAGAGAAAACCAATGTCGGATCACGTACTCCGGACCCGTTCTGCCATGGGCCCGTCAGTCTCCATCATTCACTTTCTGCATGCGCTGATTGCGGAGCTCCGATCGACGGACTTTGCCGGCATCATCACGCAGTGAATACGTAACAAATTCGTATGTTCGCGGCGTTTTATATCGGACCAGTTGTTTCTCTAGAAAACCCCTCAGTTCGCTCTCTTCAACCGGAACAGGCCAGTTATCCCGAACCTGCACGATGGCATGAACAATCTGGCCGAGATCCTCGTCAGGTAAACCGATAGCGACCGCCGTATCAACAGCAGGGTGCTCAGCAAGGACAGCCTCAATTTCAGCTGGGTAGATATTTGCGCCACCAGAAATGATTAAATCAGTTCGCCGATCAGCCAGATACAAGTAACCGTCCTCATCGAGCCATCCCATGTCACCTAGTGTTTCCCATCCGTCATCAACAATCTTCGCCTCTGCTCCGACATAATAATATGTTGTGCCTGGGCCAGTCCCCGGCATCAGGTATACCTCCCCTATTTCCCCGGGCTCACAGTCTTCACCTTCGGTATTTAGGATACGAACTTTCGCATCCCTAATAAATTTTCCAACCGACCCCTTATGTTGCAACCAGTCGTCTCCTCTGATCCAAGTAGCGCCTGTTCCTTCGGTGCCGCCATAGAGCTCATAAATACGATCCGCACCAAGCCATTCAATCCACGCTTCCTTTAACCAAACCGGCATGGGGGAAGCGACATGTCCGACCACTTTAAGGCTGGATAAATCAAATTTATTCCGGGTCTCCTCAGGCAAACGCCAGATCCGATGCATCATGGTGGGAACCATCATAATCCAGCTGGGCCTGAATTGTTCCACCAGCTGCAGTGTCTCCAACGCGTCAAACCGAGACAAACCGACCACGTGATTCCCTCGAAACAAACCATAATGCGCCATCATAAAGGGCGCATTATGGTAGAGTGGTCCCGGGTTCAGCACACAGGCGCTCTGCGGCATATCCAGCAGCCAGTCCGCTGGATCGACTTCAGATGAGGAGTGATCAACAATAATCTTAGGGCGCCCAGTTGACCCACCACTCGACATCGCCTTCCAGTGTTTGGCTACAAGGGGAGGAAGCGGCATGTCCGGATATTTTTGAAGGTCGCATTCAACACCTATCGATGGGTGCCCGGGAATACTAAGAGAGTCCGCACCAATAACTGTTGTCGGTTTAAGCAACTCAAGAATCGCTTTTAGTTCAATCATTGGTAATCTGGGAGACACAACGTGTGGAGTTGCCCCAAGCTTCCATAGGGAGAAACACACTTCATGAAACAAAGTGTTATTTTCCAGTGCCACGGTGACAAAATCGTTGGGGGACACACCGTGGTCCTTCAGCAATCGTGCGCGACGGTTAGAACGACTTTCAAGTTCGGACCACGTGACTTGGCCGTCCGGGTAGGTCAAACATGGCTCGTCGGGACCAAGCAAGTCAGAATAATGTGATGGGACCAACCCCAAAGAAATCGTTGCCATAGATACCCTCAACACACAACGTTCTGACTTCCGGCCCACTAAACTCGCTTGATCACGCCACTTCCCGAAGCAAATCCATTATTTGCTCAAGCATCTCCGTCTGAGCCTTCATGCCGTCCGCATCCAGCCGAAAGGTTAGCGAATCGATACCAGCATCTTTGTAGAGTCTAAATCTCTCAGACACCATTTGAGGCGTCCCCAGGGCCCCAAAGCGGGTAACCATGGCATCTGGAACGCGTCGCGCAGCCTCTTCACGTTTCCCGGCTAACCAAAGCCCCTGAATTGCTTTTGCATCATCACCAAAGCCTGCGCGTCCAAGCGCATCATTGTAAAAATTTGTGATTGCCGAACCCATCGCGCCCATACTGAATGCTACGCCCGGTCGACGGGCTTCGATCATTCTCTCAACATCTTCGCCGATCGAAACAGGGCAGGCGACGTTAAGCTCGATGTCTCCCAGGGACCGACCGGCCCGCTCTGCTCCGGCTCGAATATGGGCCAGATGAGCCTCCGCATGGTCTGGGGAAAACGACGTGCCCAGCCAACCGTCTGCTGAAGCCCCAGTGTATTCGAGAGACCTCGGGGCAAGTGTGGCAAGAAAAATTGGTACCTTCGTTGGAGGAAAATCAAGCCGGATAGCCTTCCCTTCACCTCCCGCTCTAGGAAGCGTATGCCGCTTGCCTTGATAGGATATTTTTTCTCCCTTAAACCCCATTCGCACTATTTCCACCGTTTCGCGTAACCGAGTTAACGGCAGATCGTAAGGAACACCGTGCAGACCTTCGACAACCTGTGGCCCACTTACACCTAAGCCCAAAGTAAATCTACCATCACTCAATGCCTGCAAGGAAAGCGAGGTCATTGCGATCATCGAGGGCACCCGGGCACTAATTTGCATGATGCCCGTCCCAAGGCCGATACGATCAGTCTGGCCAGCTAAAAACGCCAAAGATGTCGCTGCGTCCTGCCCCCAAGCTTCTGCGGACCATACTCGATTGACACCAAGTTTCTCTGCCTGTCGTACAAATTCAACAGTGCTTTTAATATCATGCCGCGCATATCCACCAATAGTGACTGAGGTCTTCATCCAATATCACCGCGATAGTCTTCCCGGAACGAATTTTTCATTTGGACCCCAACCTACAAGTGGGCCAATCTGTTGCAACAAACAATTTGCTAATAAAGCCACAATAGATCACGGTCGTTATGCATTCCCGACCCTAAATCCAATAGCCGATCAGGCCAAAGCACGAGAGCACCATGTCCAAGGCCAACCTACCATTATCCCACTTAACCGTTCTTGATCTGACCCGCGCAAGAGCTGGTCCCACGGCCGTTCGCCATCTTGCAGATTGGGGTGCCGACGTCATAAAAATTGAAATGCCGAATGAGCCTGGAGCCGACGGCCTGAGTGGCGTGCGCCATGGACCTGATTTTGTGAATCTTCATCGCAATAAGCGAAGTATCACGCTCAATCTCAAAAAAGAGAAAGGTCGTCAGATCTTCCTAGATCTTGCACGTGACGCCGATGTGATTATAGAAAACTACCGGCCAGACGTGAAGCACCGCCTAGGAATCGACTACGAGACTGTCCGCAAAATCAATCCCCGCATCGTCTACGGCAGCATTTCCGGCTTCGGCCAGGATGGTCCTCTACGAGACCGCCCCGGGCTGGATCAAATAGCGCAAGGCATGGGCGGCCTGATGTCTATTACCGGTCTACCAGGCCAAGGGCCCGTCAGAGTCGGTGTGCCAATTGCCGATTTATCGTCAGGAAACTATTTAGCCATGGGCATACTTCTGGCTTTGATCGACCGGGATAGAAGCGGCGAGGGCCAATGGGTACACACTTCTCTTTTGGAAGCACAAGTATCGATGCTCGACTTTCAAGCTGCACGTTGGTTAATTGATGGCGAGGTCCCACCTCAAGCGGGGAATAACCACCCAACAGGAATCCCCATGGGGGTGTATCCGACATCCGATGGAGAAATCAATATTGCAGCAGCCGGGGAAACACTTTGGCAGCGTTTCTTGGGTGTCATCGCAGCTCCGGAACTAGCTGAAGACTCTCGGTTTGCAACCGATAAAGACCGTTCGACTAACCGAGACGAACTCAACGCAATTTTGGAGACAATCACGGCCAAAAAAACCAGCGCGGAATGGATCAATTCGATGAATGAAGCGGGGGTACCCTGTGGACCGATCTACCGAATTGACGAAACTTTTGCCGACCCCCAGGTACGGCATCTTGGCATTGCGCGGGAAATGGAGCACGACGTACTTGGATCCATCCGTGTTGTGGGGCAGGCCGTTAATTTGTCGCGGCAGTCTCAACCAAATCGAATGCGGCGATCAACACCAGAGAAAGGATCAGATACAGACGATGTGCTATTACGTCTGGGTTTAGATACCAATCAGATTATTCAACTACGAGACGAAGGCGTAATCTAGGAAACAAACTTACTTTGTGGAGAAACATTCAAGTGGAAGCAACGCGTGAAATGAAACTTCCTACCGAAAAAATGATTGCACGAAAGGAAGGTCGTGTTGGCTGGATGATTTTTAACAATCCAAGCCGTCGGAATGCGCTTTCGCTGGAAATGTGGGCAGCGATTGGTGAAATAATGGCAAAATTTCAGGCCGATAAAGAAATTCGCGTCGTAGTTATGGCAGGGTCAGGAGAAAAAGCGTTTGTGTCAGGTGCGGATATTTCGGAATTTGAAAAGCATCGCTCAACAGCAAATGCTGAGGAAGAATACAACCGGATTTCGTCAAGCTCCCAGCAGGCTCTAAAAGATTTTGACAAGCCATTGATAGCGATGATCCAAGGATTTTGCATAGGCGGGGGACTTGCAGTCGCCCTAACAGCCGATATTCGCATTGCCAGCGAGGACTCTCAATTTGGAATTCCGGCTGCGCGTCTAGGACTGGGATACGGGTTTGACGGACTAAAGGTGCTAAGCGATTTAGTAGGCCCATCCTCAGCCAAAGATATTTTATTTTCCGCTCGGCACCTGGATGCAGCGGAAGCAATCCGCATAGGCCTAGTGAACCAGGTTGTCCCGCGTGATAGCTTGGGAACGGTAGTCCGCACCTACGTCGAGAAACTCAGTGCAAACGCACCGTTGACCATCCAGGCCGCCAAAGCTGCCGTAAACGAAGGACTCAAAGATCCGGCGTTACGTGATCTGAAAAACTTAGAAAACAACATTCGTGCCATTTTTGATAGCGACGACTACAAGGAAGGTAGGCGTGCATTCATGGAAAAACGAGAGCCAGTATTTCGAGGTCACTAGAGGAAAAACTACAAACCACTACATCATCGTTCATCAATAAAACATGAAGTGTCCTTTAAAGAGCTGTGCGGACCCGAAGTTGAAATCAGCCAAGGCCTTTGGGAGCATATCCCTTACAAAACAAAGATCTGAGTGGTTGGCCACCCCTTGTTTATTTTTTTGGATAACGGGGCTTAAAGAATAGAATGGATAAAGCTGCTGCAACCTTATTTTCCAACACTAGAATACACCCATGAAAGACGGCTATAAAATCATGGACTCTGACCTGCATGTCATCGAAACAGGCGCACTGTACGAGGACTATATGCAGGAAGAGTTCTTTGATCAGCGGCCAGAATACTTGGGATGGAGCCCCGCAAACTTTCCTCATTGGCGAGTGCAAGGTCAGTTGATCCCGCCTTGGGCTCTATCGGATGAAGTCACTAAAGTGCAGAAATTTTTGGACGCTCCTACCGAGACACTATACGCGCCGATCAAAAAACGTGGGTACGACGCAGGCTCTGCTCTCGAAGCCATGGATATTGAAGGGATTGACGTTGCCATAGTATTTCGGACGTTCGCGCACATGGTCGTTTCAATCGACAAACTACCTGGTGCACTGGCAACCGCTTATTGTAGAGCGTTCAATGATTGGTTATCTGATTATTGCACTATAAATTCCGCAAGACTTAAACCGGCAGCCATTGTTTCGCTACATGATCCCGAGCTGGCTGCTGAAGAGGCAAGGCGCGCCGTGTCGGAAAAAGGCCATGTGGGTGTGGTGGTCTTACCGATGCCGGTAAAGGGTCGTTACATGAACGCTCCCGAATGCGATCCACTCTGGAAAGAGATTCAGAGTTTAGGGGTCCCGCTCTTGTTCCATGGTACGAGCGGTGGTGCGAGCGACGACTACGCTAGCAACCGCTTCCGCGACAACCCAAATTTTCGAACCTTAAACCATTCTGCAGCATTCCCAATGGAACTTATGCTTGCGCTAGGAGCGATGACCACAGGGGCGGTGCTGAAACGGTTTCCCGATTTGCGGGTTGGTTTTTTGGAAGGCAACTGCGGATGGCTACCATGGTGGCTCAATAGACTCGACGATCAATGGGAAAAATACGGCGGGGGAGAAACCATCCGATTAGACGCACTACCGAGTGACTATTTTAAACGTCAATGTTATATCGGCACTGATGTCGATGAAGAACTGCTTCGAGTGGTCATTGACGAAATTGGAGACGACAATATCGTCATGTCTACTGACTACCCACATGCAGATGGTCCGTTCCCAAATGGCACACAAACGTTTCTGGATCTTCCTGGTGTAAATTTGGAATCAAAACGCAAAATTCTCTGGGACAACTGCCTTCATCTGTACCAGCTTAGCAAAGAGGATCTTCCCAACCCTGATAACCCCGACGGCGCCATTCACAAAGATACAACGCCATGAACGACACAAACGCTATGACCATAGATCCAGAGATGTTAACCCGCCTTGCCAAGGTCAGCACTGCCACGATTGCAATGCAACTGTACAAGCGCGGGTACCGAAGATGCTACCTTAATGGAGTTAAACCGCTACACCCTGAGACCGCTAATTTCGTAGCACCAGCCTTTACGCTTCGTAATATTCCAATGCGAGAAGACGTAGATGACATAGCAATTCTTGGAGATCCGGAATATCCGCAGAGGAGTGCAATTGAAACTACGCCGGCTGGCTACTGCCTTGTGAACGACGCATGTTCCAATGTCACAGCAGGCACCATTGGGGATATTTTGGCGGAACGTTTACGAGTTCGAGGAGTTACGGCGACCGTAACCGACGGCGCTGTCCGGGACTCGGGTGACCTAGAAGCCATAGACTTTCCGATATACTGTGCCTCTCGCGCAGCTCCAGCCAGCGTTTCAGGTTTATACGCAGTGGAGGTGCAGGTGCCAATTGGCTGCGCCGGAGTGGCCATTTTCCCAGGAGATATTATGGCAGGCGACAAAGATGGTGTCGTTGTCGTTCCGAATGCGCTCGCAAACGAGATTGCTGAAGATGCGCCGAACCAGGAACGATATGAACAGTTTGTGCGTACTGAAATAACAAGGGGTCGCTCAATTGTCGGTCTATATCCAGCGAGCGATAAATCTCTCTCAGACTATAAAAAGTGGGATGAAGGCCAGGTCTAGTACCTCAAATATTTTTATGTTTCACCAAACCAGTACACTCACGCTTTTGGCAGAGCAAATCTAAGGGCATAACCGATCGCGATCATCTCCGGGATCGGTTTCGATATGTATGCCCGCCACTCATCGAGCCAATATGCTTTCGTAGTCTCATCTGGCGTCGACAAACCAACCGGGATGCTCATTTTTCGGCTAAGGCCGTCTGCCGCCCGGTTCGCGCTATTTTGGATATTGTTTGAAACAATCGGGAGCTCACCGGAACTAATCATGTGGACAATATGTGGCGCAACTAGGGCCACAAATCCTGGCCAGTTCGCGAGATGACGAAACAAACTTGGGATCAGTGGCTTGTTTGCGGGCGCTATTGGCAGGCTCATGGCCCTAATCAATGTTGCCGTTTCTTTGGACATATCTCCCATGGCAATGATTGGAGGTAAATATTGCAGCTTGTCAGATAATTTTAGTGTATCCACACGGCGAGGCTGTTCGTGTGGACCACCGGATTTCAAACATTGCACGAGGGCGGTAAAGAGGAAGAGATTAAAACTGTTGCTTCGATTGTAATTGTCAAGAACACGACGTATAGCCACTATTTCTGGATCACCCAAACCAAGAAGTGGAAGCGCCGGGGCCGGAATCTCTAGTATGGATGGCCATTCCGATTCTAACTTTAGTGATGTTGAAGCCCGCTCGACATCGCCCGAGACCAACGCTGGGCGAAACGCACTCCAAACCCACTCCAGCAAACCATCAATCGTGGCCATCCTCCGGTAAATCAAATTAACCATGCCGACGTCCATTGCAACTTTCATGTCTTCGTAAAGCGCACCAATTGGACCGGTTGCCTCAGCCTCCGGAATTTCGGCAGGACCATCTCTCATTTCTGATTTGTCTTTCCGTGGTCAATCGCAATAAGCAATACAGAACGTATAGGAAAAAGAATGCGCCGTCCCTTGCCGACCTAACGGCCCGGCCCTAAGTTCCTAGTTGCTCTGTTGGAGGAAAACATGCGCGATAATCAACTACCTGGCCGTTCGCCAGTACACGCCACCAGTGCAATGGCGGCCACTTCACACCCTGCTGCAACTCTCGCCGCAATCGACAGTTTAAGGGCTGGCGGAAATGCGGTCGACGCTGCGATTACTGCGGCAGCGGTCCTTGGTGTAGTGGAGCCACATTCGACCAGCATAGGTGGCGATTGCTTTGCCCTCTACTCACCTGGTGGAGGTGATGTCATCGCGATCAATGGTTCGGGGAAGGCACCAGCAGCCGCTGAGGTTGGTTGGTTTCAGGAAAAAAACTTAACGTCGATCGATTTCCAAAGCCCCCATGCAGTAGTAGTGCCAGGCTGCGTAGCGGCATGGCAGAGACTTTCCGACGATTACGGCCAAAAAGACCTCGATGCGTGCCTTCAGCCCGCAATTAAATTGGCAGAGGGTGGCTACCCCGTTTACTCCGTTATTGCCAGCGCGTGGGCACGCAATGCCGAAAAGCTC
>CAJWOI010000008.1 GCA_913044255.1 uncultured Alphaproteobacteria bacterium | reverse complement strand
CGTTGTTGAAGACGATGTATTTCTGCAGGGTCGTTATTTGTCTCTCGGAATTTCTGGGGCTGGTTCTTTTGGGACTGCTACGAGTGCACCCTCTGGATTTCATTCTTCTTCCCGCTACCAAAACAAAGTGGGAATGTCGATAGATAAGGACGGGTTTGGTGAGGGAAATTCCCCAACGACCGGTGATTTTTTCTTGCCTGGTAGCCCCGAGGAGGGTTTCAGCGTTGCTTACAAGATTGGGGGATCCGCGAGCACGTTCAGCAATGTAGAGAGAAACTATACTACCCAGATTACCAAAGAATCGGTATCAAACCTTTCCAGTGGAGATACACTGTCCGCGCAGTGGGTCGGTGTCACGGGTAGTGGCGGCAACAAGGTGAAAATAACCCAGCTCATTTCATTTCATGAGGAATCTAAGTATTTTGAAAATACTATTACGTTGACGAATGTCAGTGTAGATACTTTAGAATCTGTGCGTTACATGCGGAGTTTCGATCCGGATCAGGACCTGGATCTGAACAACACGTATACGACAGTTAACAAGATTGTGGCCCAACAGCCCGGAGATGGGTCGGCGAAGGTAAGTGCGACCGGACCAACTTCCAACGAGCCATTCTTTTTCTATTCTACAGAAACAAACGTGCGCGTGGGGAATTTTGGTTTTTCGAACCGAAACCCTTATGACTCTCGCGCGTATGATTCGGCGCCATCCACCAACACCACCTCGACATCGGACAGCGCCATTACGATTACGTTTGACGGGGGTGATCTAGCGCCGGGTGCTAGCGCTACCTTCAGTTATTTTTCGAGTTTGGCGGCGGACCTAACCACAACTACTTCGACTTCCACATCAGCACTTTTTGATTCTATCATAGAAGGGGTTGGAGCTGGTACCGATACGGTCACTTCTTCTCTTTCGATCACTCTCCCAGATAATGTTGAAAATCTATCTTTGTCGGGGTCTAGTGCAATTAATGGAATAGGAAATTCCCTGAACAATGTTCTTACCGGAAACTCTGCCGCCAATATTCTAAAAGGCTTAGAAGGCGACGATACCCTGGTGGGCGGTGGAGGTGCCGATTCACTCACTGGCGGCGCTGGAGCCGACAGCTTCCGTTATACCAGCTCCGGTGACGTCGGGGCTGTTGCAACCAATGTTACTGCAAGTGCAGCTAACATTTCAGGTGACACTATTTTTGATTTTGTCAGTGGAACTGACACTTTAGAGTTTACGAGTAGCGCTTTTGGCAACCTTTCGACGGGTTCCTTGAATTCCAGCGCATTCGTGACACTGAACGTGGCGTATGACGGAACGAATTCTGGCCTGTCCTCGGGAAGCAAAGCGTTCGTTTTAGATTCAACAAATACGCTCTATTTTGATCCCTCCACGGACGCTTCTGGTCAAGCTACCAATGCGGGTTACTCAGTAGTTGCGAGTGACCTTGATATAGCGGCTACTGATATTAGTATCATTGGTTGAGCGGTGTGACAGTAGGATCCATTATGGCAGGTAGCGCCACTGACATGGTATGCGTATCTTTGGGCACAGTGTATCCCTTTCGTTTTGCGATGAAATGCTAGCCTTGGTGCGCAGTCATGGTCGCGAAACTAAAGGTCGGAATTGGAGCTTGGTTAGGAAAGGGCGCACGGACTGCTTCCGAACTAGCCGACCAGGCGGCGAAAGCAGAATCTCTTGGATTTCATTCGTTCTGGCTGCCTGAGAATCATTTTGGCCAAACGGGTAGCGTACCTGCACCACTGCTCCTGCTGGCCGCAGTCTCTTCTCGCACCACACAGTTACGGTTAGGTACCGGATCCTATTTACTGTCCATACGGCATCCGGTGCAGATGGCGGAAGAAGTAGCGGTACTGGACCAGTTGTCGCAGGGCCGGGTTATTTTGGGTGTGGGAAGAGGATATCAAAGCGGGATGTTTGAAGCTTTTGAAACGCCCGCCAAAGAAAAACGAGAGCGTTTTGAAAATGCTCTCGAACGCATGATTGGGGCCTGGCAAGGGGAGCCCGTCGGATACGACACCGTTCCGAAAGAGGCGAAGCCGAACACGCGTGGCGAACCAATTTTCCTGTCACCAAAACCAATTCAAAAGCCGCACCCGCCAGTGTGGGTGGCGGCGTTTGGACCAAAAGCGCTGGAACAGGCCGGCCGTCTTGGGTTGCCCTATCTCGCGTCGCCCATGGAAACACTTTCGATGTTGGAAGGAAACTATGCGATGCATCGGGAGGCTACAGAAAAAGCTGGTCGCGCGTTATCCGTCGTAGTTCCTGTGATGAGGACTGTATTCGTCAGCCAAAGTTCCCGCGAGCTCTCAGATGTACGGGAACGATTGGCGAAACAAACATCTGACCTCTCCCAATCCCCCATAGCATCGATCCGCCGATCGGCCGGCCACTCTTCGGAGGAAAGGGCAATTGTGGGGGAGCCTGCTGAAGTTCACGACAAAATTGCCAACTATCAAGAGCGCCTCGGAGTTACACATTTGATTGCTTCCAGGGCTCGGCTTGGTTTGGCGAACTTGGCCTTATTGGACGCGTCCATGGAACTCCTTTCCCACGAAGTTGAGAACATTTCATGTGGGTGAGTGATGTTCGGGTGCTGGGGCGTGCGGAATGATGATAGGAATGGCAAAATAGATAGGAAATGTCCTTAAGAAAAAATAGGTTAGAATATTTAATTAATTTATTAGATTATTTGTTGTACGTCAGAATAGCAGCATGCAAGGATTAGACCTTCAGTGACGATTATTTCGGACAAGATTGTCTTTTGAATAAAGTAAATTTACGATTTTGTGGGGGCGCATTTTTGTGAAGTGAGGGGAATATGGCTGTTTCAGAGACACCTCTTGGTGGGGTTCGGGTTTTCAATGTTGGTATCGGTTGGGCTGGTCGAGTTACCTCCATGTTGCTGGCGGAGCAGGGCGCAGAGGTTATTGAGATTGTGCGACCGGATCGCCAAACTCATTTGAGGGACACTTTACTGGATCGTGGAAAGACGTTGGTCGAAATTGACCTTAAAGAACAGGAGGGTCTTAAACGCGCAGCGACTCTGGGGAAGAGTGCCAATATTGTAATCGAGAATATGCGCCCTGGTGTGGTAGAACGTTTTGCTCTGGATTATCAATCTCTTGGGGGAGATCGAGCCGGGCTCGTGTATATCTCTCTGCCAGGCTTTGCCGAAGGTGATTTGAATCGCTCGATTGCTGCCTGGGAAGGTTCGATCAATGCTGCTGCTGGTGTCTATACCGATCTCAGCCCACTAGGACGCGTACTTGGTGGAGGACCAACGTATACGGCAATCCCGATGGCATCCGCGTATGGGGGAATTTTGGGTGCTGCAACCGCCGGTTTAGGGCTTCTCGGATATTATCGCACAGGACTGGGGCAGCGGTTTGAAGTCCCACTCGCGGATGCAGTCATGTCCTCCATGGCTCTTTTGATTGCGGAGCTCGAGGGAGCACCAGCGCGTTATGATTTTCCGCCGATCAACGCAACGATCAGCAAAGTCATGTTGCCAATTTTGCGCGACCTTCGTGAACATTTGTCGGACGCTCACGTTGCAAAGATAAAAGAATACCTGCGCGACAATGCAAGTCCTAGTTTTAATCGGTATGAATGTTCCGATGGACGGTTCGTATTTGTTTGCGCCCCCGACCATGTTTGTCAAAACCGGGCATTCCTACAGACTCTGGGGATTTTTGATCGACTAATCTCGGAGGGAATGGTTGCGGATACGCCTTTCAGTGAAAGCAAGTCCGGTAACAACATCAATGTAGCCAGCGCTTTGGAACCACACTGGCGAAAAAGAGTATTAACGCTGATCTCGGATCGGATGAAAATGAGGCCTGCAAAAGAGTGGGAGGCGGCGTTACGTGAAGCAAACGTTCCGGCGACCGTGGTGCAGACTACGGCGGAGTGGCTCTCCGACGAAGTACTGCACGATGGCGGCGTGACTCTTGATTTGGTGGATGAGGAGTATGGGACGGTTCGCCAATCCGGACGTCATATCACTATAGAAGGATCTTCCAGCAGGTCACCCGAGATAAGCCCACGACGTCGTGATGCAAATAGATCGGAATGGACGTCTGCGCCGTTGACCGTAGAGAAAGTGTCGAGCGACCTCCAGAGCACCGCGATTCTTGATGGTATCCGCGTTCTTGATTTTTCCAACATCATCGCAGGTCCGGCAGCCGGCCGCACGCTCGCAGAATTTGGAGCGAATGTAATTCGAATTGATGCGCCGTCTCCGCAAGCGGGTCCCTTTGCAACCATGTGGTTCGGAGTGGATGTAAATCAGGGGAAACGTGCCGTAATTCTGGATCTGAAGTCTGATCGTGGACAGTCAGCACTTGCGGAGATGATTAAGGACACTGATATTGTTTTGCACAATTTTCTTGATGCGTCGGCACGTAGGATTGGTATTGCACATGACCAGCTTACATCTATCAGGCCTGATATCATCTCCTGTCAAATAAGTGCCTGGGGTGGTGCGGATGGTGGAGAGTACAAAGATGATCCGGCATTTGATCCAGTTTTACAGGCGGCAAGTGGCATCATGACACGCTACGGCACCCGGGAAAGTCCGGAGCTACATGGTATAGCATCCTGCGTGGACTATATGACTGGCTTTCTTGCCGTAACAGGCATCAATCAGGCTCTTGTCGCGCGGGCGAAAGGACACGGCGGTTCCTATGTTCGCACTTCCCTGGCGATGGGGGCGCAGTTGGTACAGTTCCCATTTATGGTGGCGACTTCCCTAGAGCAACCCGGCTCGGAACCATCGGGTCAGTCGGCAGTCGGCAGCGGACCCGGTCAGGGATTGTATGAATTGTCGGACGGATGGATCTATCTGGGTTGTCGTCCGGGGGATGAGGTACGCCTTGCAGCGGCAATCAAGGCAAAGGAACTGACCGTTTCTAGTTTTTCCTCTGCAATGAAGAAATTAACACTAAAAAATTTACAAAAAAAAGTGTCCGCGTTGTCGGGTACTAGTACAATTTCTTCACAAACACTTGCGCAAATTCGCTCCGAAAGAACTCGTGATCAGAATTCAAGAGATTCAAATTGGGTTAATAGTGGCTCTTTTCGATTGTGCCGTGGGGAACATCCTTCAGGCTATGTTGCCACTATTTGTGAGCCGACATGGGTACGACCGGAATCTTCACCAATTTCGGACTTGGCATCTGCGCCTTGGCCCGGAGAGCATACCAGATTGGTCCTGGAGGAGGCCGGCATCAGTGACGACGAAATTGATTCCCTGTTCGAGAGTGGAATTGCATTTTCTGGCTGGTCGGTACTGCGGCATTATCTGCCGTTGTAATTTTCCTGTTTCTGAATTTACTTGTCTCAACATTTTGGATTGAAGAAGAACCCTAGTGTCTGATAATTCAAATTTTCCGTTGTCCGGAGTTCGGGTGCTGGATCTAACAACTGTTTTGTTTGGTCCATATGCGACACAGATTTTGGGTGATTTTGGGGCAGACGTCATCAAAATCGAGGCACCGGGGGGCGACCCTGTGCGTCACCTTGGCCCAGCACGAAATTCTGGGATGGGAGCCCTGTTTCTAGGTTCCAACCGAAACAAGAGAAGCATCGTTCTTGACCTTAAAGGTTCGGTAGGGCGTGAAGCGCTATGG
Organism: uncultured Alphaproteobacteria bacterium; assembly: GCA_913044255.1. GTDB lineage: Bacteria > Pseudomonadota > Alphaproteobacteria > UBA7887 > UBA7887. The sequence goes on along the minus strand of CAJWOI010000008.1, from coordinate 15,991 downwards.
CGTTTGATAGATAAAGCAGACATGTTTGTTCACAACGTAAGGCCGCAAAAAATTCATTCGTTAGGATTTGGGCCGGACGATGTTCTCCGGCGCCGTCCCATTATCATTTATGGCGGTCTTCACGGTTATCGAGAGGATGGTCCATACGGCGGCCAACCAGCTTATGACGATGTTATCCAAGGCGCGTCAGGTATTGCAGGGCTCTTTCAGGAAAGGGATGGAGAGCCGCAGTTGGTGCCTTCCGTAGTTGCCGACAAGAGTGCTGCTCTTATGGCCTCAACTGGACTCATCGCTGCATACGTCAAACGTCTACGGACGGGAAGGGGTGTCTATATGGAATGTTCCATGTTCGAAGGATTGGTGAGCTACAATCTTGTCGAACATCAATGGGGTACGATTTTTTCCCCACCTGAAAGTAAGCCCGGATACTCTCGACTGTTATCTCGGAATCGGCGTCCACATCGAACGCTGAACGGGTTTATCTGCATGCTTCCCTACACGGATAAACATTGGGAAACTTTCTGGAAACTTTCTGGGATGCCAAAGATGGCCGAGGATCCACGTTTCTCTACAATGGGATTACGGGTTCGCAATATTGATGACCTCTATCGTGAGGCGAGCAAGGTAATTGCGAACCGCGACACAGAGGAGTGGCTGGAGGTGTTGACCAAGGCGGACATTCCAGTTGGCAGGGTGAATAGTTTATCGGATCTTAGAAATGATCCGCATTTAACGGAGATTGGTTTTTTCCGGCCGTATGAACATCCTACTGAAGGGGCGATTGAAATACCTGACACTCCGTATCGTTTTGATCGAGAGTCGTTGCCAATTCGGCGCCATCCCCCCCAACTTGGAGAGCATGGGCAGGAGATTTTGGCAGAGTTAGGTATGAGCCAGCAAGAGATACAGTCTGCTCTCAGGCAGACGACGAAGAAACACAGTGCCTGATACTCCCCAGCCCTAGTGGGGACAACGACTTATGGTGGAGGCTCCAAGCCAGCCCCATAAATTGGTCGTAAAACAGCATTCCGCAAAGCCTTTAATAACAGTGTAGGAGTGGAATCATGAAATTTGGCGGCATGGTCGCAACTAAAATAGATGATTGGGAAATTTTCCCCTACCTAGAGAGTTTGGGTTACGACAGCGGGTGGGTGCCAGATAGTCAGATGATTTGGTCCGACTGCTATGCAACCTTATCCTTGGCCGCGTGGCACACTTCACGGATGCGTCTTGGTACGGGGGTTGCAATTGCTGGCACTAGGTTAGCGCCCGTAACAGCTCACTCAATTGCGACCATCAACAAAATTGCTCCCGGCAGGGTTTTTCTGGGTATTGGTACGGGTCATACCGCAATGAGAATTATGGGGCATGACCCGGTCTCACCGAGTTATTTTCGAGAATATTTGAGGGTTGTTCGGGGATTGCTAAATGGTGATGAGGTTGAATATACCCTGAATGGGGAGACTAAGCCCATTCGCTTCGGCGACCGAGAACTCGGTTGCATCGACGTCGAACATCCCGTCCCGATATACGTTGCTGCAAATGGTCCACGTGCATTGGCTGCTGCCGGCGCTTATGGCGATGGGCGTATCGCTGCTGGGAACGAACCGATTTCTGTTTTCCAGAGGAACTTGGGGCGAATAGATAAGGGAGCAGCTGCGGCAAAAAGAAAAATATCAAAAAAGTTTCACACGTCTGTGATGACCTTTTCGTGTGTATTGGAACCCGGAGAAAAACTTTCCTCAGATCGTGTAATTGAGGAGATTGGTGCGCAGGTAGTGGCGAGTTTGCATTTTTGGTATGAAATATACCGCCAGCGTGGCAATGACGAATTTATTTCCAACTTGGTTCGTGGTGTGTGGGAGGACTATAAACGGTATGTCGAAAGGGAAATGCCGGCCCAACGGCGCCACCAGCTAATCCATGAGGGTCATTGCGCATTTTTGCCGGCATCTGAGCGCCACTTTGTTACGGCGGAAATGATCAGCGTTGTTGGCGGACTGGTGGGTGAAGCGAATGAAATTATATCCCGAATAAAACAACTTGAAAAAACTGGACTAAAAGAAATAGTGCTTTTGCCTCCGCGTGGGGTAATGCGGCATAACTTTAAAGAATTTTCCGAACGGATAATATCACAGCTCTAAAATAGAGGTGTCGAGCTTGGTTTTAGGTAGGTCTCAGATAGGCAGGGCCGTAGTTTCTTTGATTGTTTCCATGGAAAATCTTGAGGTTACCTCATTGATGGATGACGCACCAATTAGGCGTTTGTAAAAATTGTCAAATGCTTCAATGTCTGACACCACGACTTTGAGCATATAATCAACGTCGCCAGCCATTCGATGGAATTCCATCACCTCGGGCATTTTGGTTACTGTGTTTGAGAATTTTTCCAGCCAGTCTCCGGAATGTTCGCCGGTCTTAATACTAACGTATGCGGTAAGACCAAAACCCAGTAGATTGCCGTCAAGTAAAGCAATTTTACTTTTAATTATGCCATCATTTTGCAGTTTTTTAATCCTTTTCCAGCAGGGAGAAGCGGATAAACTAACTTTGCGAGCTATTTCTGATACCGATAAACTGCTGTCTGCCTGAAGGATCCTTAATATCTGCTGATCGACTTTATCCATTTGTGAGCTTCCCATGTTTTAGATAAAAATAACATATTATTGGTAATATAAGAATTAATCTTTCTATTTTATCATACTATATTGCTAATTAAGAATAAATCTACTATGGATCCCTTGCGTCATCTGTCCATTTCTCAGGCCCGCCCTCGACTTGCGGCGTGTCCCCAGTTTGCTTGGGCAGCAATCATTCACATAGCGCGCAGACATATCGAACCGACCGTTCAACATGATAGGCTTTAGTTATGGGGAAAAATGACAAAGGTATTAGGGAAGGCTTGGTTTCGCTTAGAAGACACGTTGAGACCTTGAATGTCCGGCATCATAATAAAGATCCTGTTGATCTTCTCCGCACAATGATAGAGGTGGAGTTTCCCGGCAAGATAGCGGTCGTGACATCCTTTGGTGCTGAATCAGCTGTTTTGCTTGATCTAGTTGCACGAGTATCACGAGACGTCCCCATAATATTTCTTGATACGGGGAAGCATTTCTCGGAAACATTGACCTATCAACAAACTCTGATAGAGCACTTGGGGCTGACGGATGTTCGCAATAATTGTCCAGATCCAAGTGAAATTGAACGCAGTGATCCGCAAGGAAGATTATGGCAGGAAAGTCCAGACCATTGTTGCCACCTAAGGAAAATTTTGCCAGTAGAGAAGGCCCTGAGGCCATTTGACGTTTGGATAACGGGTCGGAAGAGATTCCAGAATCAAGAGCGGGCTCAATTGGAAATATTCGAGTCCAATGAGACGCACGTGAAAATCAATCCATTGGTGCTGTGGGATGAAACAGAGGTGGCAGATTATTTAAGGGAGCGTGATCTTCCTAGGCACCCGTTGGTCGAAAAAGGATATCCTTCAATCGGGTGTGCTCCGTGTACGCGTGCTATTAAAAGTGGTGAGTCCTTGCGGGCCGGCCGCTGGTCCGAAAGTGAAAAAACCGAATGTGGCATTCATAAGGCAGCGTGGGCACGGTAATGGACCATTTAGACCGTCTTGAAAATGAAAGCATTTATATTTTACGTGAGGCTTACAAGACCATCCATCCACTTGGAATGCTTTGGTCGTTGGGGAAAGACTCTAACGTAATGCTGTGGCTAAGTCGGAAAGCGTTTTTAGGGCGTGTCCCGTATCCAGTAGTGCATGTCGATACGGGGAAAAAGTTTCCGGAAATGTACACTTTCCGTGATCGTTATGCTGAGCGCTGGGGCCTTAATTTAATTTGTGGGGAGTGCCCACCGATCGAATCCATAGACCCTAGTTTACCGCCAGCAGCCCGTTCAGCAGCCCGCAAAACCGAGGGTTTAAAAGAGATCATGGAAAAGGAGTCGTTTGCTGGTGTATTTGCAGGCATTCGTCGCGACGAACAAGCGGTTCGAGCGAAGGAGCGTGTGTTTAGCCCAAGGGGATTCAATTCAGAGTGGGATCAACATGATCAACCGGCCGAATTCTGGGGTCAGTATACAACTCGTATGCCACAAGGAAGTCATATTAGAATTCATCCGTTACTGCATTGGAGAGAAATTGATGTATGGCGTTACACAAAGCGTGAAAATATTCCAATCATAGGTCTTTATTTTTCGCGGGATGGCTACCGCTACCGTTCTCTCGGTGATCAGGATATCACTGATCCGGTTAAAAGCTCTGCTTCCACCATCGACGAAGTTATTAGCGAGTTGGAGACCACAAAGGTGGCGGAGCGTGCCGGTCGCGCAATGGATCATGAAGATGAAGATTCTTTCGAACGTCTTCGACAGCACGGATACATGTAACCTTGATTGCGAGTAGCCAAAACGTTGATTTGATCTTGCCGGTGGTTGTGGTTGGACATGTCGACCACGGCAAGTCGACTTTGCTGGGCCGTTTACTGTTTGAAACTGGTTGCCTACCGGAAGGAAAAATAGATTCCATTAAAAAGATGATCAACCGACGTAGCACTGACTTTGAGTGGTCCTATGTCATGGATGCGTTCAAGGCTGAGAGAGAGCAGGGAATCACGATAGATACCACACAAATTGAACTGCGAACCGGAGAAAGGGACTACCTGTTAATTGATGCGCCGGGTCATGAGGAGTTCTTGAAAAATATGGTCACAGGAGCGGCAAGTGCAACGGCCGCGTTGTTAGTGGTTGATGTTGTGGAAGGTGTACGTGACCAAACGCAGAGGCATGCGTATTTGCTTAAATTACTAGGTGTCCAAGAAGTGGTGGTGATTGTCAACAAAATGGACCTAGTTGCTCATGCAAAAAATAACTTTATGGAGGTGGCTAAACAAATCCGTTCCTATTTGGATGAACTTAATATCAATACGCAGGTGATTATACCAGTTGTTGCGCGTGACGGTGACAACTTAGTAATTCATTCTCAAAAAATGCCCTGGTACGAGGGGCCTACTGTTGTTGAGGCGCTTAAAGCGTTGCCAAAGGCATCTCTACTGATTGACGAACCTTTACGTTTACCAGTGCAGGATATTTATCATTTCGATTCCCGGCGCATTGTCGTTGGACGCATTGAAAGTGGGCGGCTTAAAATTGGTGATGAAGTTTGTTTTTCTCCCACTGGGAAAGTTGCGGTCATAACTAGTTTTGAGAAGTGGAATGTGAGCCAACAAATATCTGCTAGCGCCGGGGAATCAGTCGCTTTCACCCTTGATAGGGAATTATTTATTGAACGCGGCCAAATTATACATTCAACGAATGCCCCGCACGTTACTCACGATTTGCTGGTCCGTTTGATCTGGTTTTCTAGAACACCGCTTGAACTTGGTTCAAAATTACAAGTGAAGTTCATGACTTCTATCCACCAAGTGAGTATCGCTTCCATAAAGGCTGTAATTGATCTTAAAACTCTGACGTCTTCCCTGGCCGAAAGAGTGCAGCAAAATACTATAGCGGAGGTAGTGCTCCACAGTCGCACGCCTTTTGCAGTTGATTCGGTTGATGAACTAGCTCCCACTGCGCGTGGGGTGTTGTTTGACAGTTTCAATGTCGTTGGTGGGTGTGTCGCATTGGCTTTTTCGGGCATGAGCGCGTCACGGAATATATACCCAACTGGACACAGGATTAGCGTTGAGCAACGAGTTTTAGTCAACGGTCACAAGAGTGGGGTTCTTTGGCTTACCGGACTATCCGGATCTGGAAAGTCAACGTTGGCAATGGCTCTAGAGCAGGAACTGTTTAAACGGGGTTGGCAAGCTTACGTATTGGATGGGGATAATGTTCGTGATCGGCTGAATAGTGACCTCGGATTCTCGCCGAATGATCGAAGCGAAAATATTCGTCGTGTTGCCGAAGTGGCGCGTTTGTTGGCTGACTCGGGAAGCATTGTGATTACTGCCTTTATTTCTCCGTACGCAATAGATCGAGAGCGAGCACGTGAAATTGCCCCCGGTGCATTTCATGAAATTTACGTTAAAGCTGCCGTCGAAATTTGTGAGGGCCGTGACCCTAAAGGGCTATACGCGAAGGCTCGTCGCGGCGAAATCAGTGAGTTTACCGGAATTGACGCACCGTATGAAGTTCCTAGGCAAGCAAACCTAGTTGTTAACACTGAAAATAAGTCTGTTGAGCAGTGTATGGAAACATTAATAAGCTACGTTGATGATGCTTTTGGATACGTACCTAGTGAGCAAAAGGACGTAGCGTGAGCTATTTATATTATCGAAAATTGTGGAAACATGGGATGTGGAACTTAGATTGATGAAATATTTCCCCATGTTTGTAGATCTTGTTGATCGCCCGTGTGTTGTGGTGGGCGGTGGTAACGCGGCTGCAGCAAAGGCGAGGCGTTTGATAGAGGTAGGGGCCCGTGTAACTTTGATTAGTGAATCTCCAAATGAAGAGGTGGGCCTTTTAGCTAATCAAGATGCGCTGACCGTAAGGCGTAGGGCGTTTAAAGAGGACGATATCAAAGAAACGACTTTAGTTATTGTTGCGAGTGGTAATGCAGACGTGGACCAGGAGGTGTCGAGAATTGCGCGTGCTTTTGGAATACCGGTTAACGTGGTTGATCAATTGAACTTATCCAATTTTTTGGTGCCTGCAATGATTGATCGCCATCCTTTGCAAATCGGAATTAGCAGTGGGGGCGCGGCGCCTAGTTTAAGTTCAAGGATTCGGCATCAAATCGAGATGCTTCTTCCGTCTCGAATTGGAACTCTCGCGGAGTTTGCTCGAGATCATCGTATTAAGATCAATCAACTTCTTCCCAATAGTTCTTCGCGACGAAGTTTTTGGGGAGAGTTTTTTGATAGCGCACTGGCACAACGTATTCTTGCAGGGATCGACTCTCTGAATGGTGCAGAGATACCTGATTTAGTAAAGAAGATGACATCGTCTAAGCGTGTTTTGAGAGAAGTTGCTATTGTTGGCGCGGGGCCGGGAGATCCAGATTTATTGACCATTCGCGCCTTACAAAAACTACAAGCTGCGGACGTGATTGTTTACGACCGTTTAGTAGCGCCGGCAGTCCTGGATCGATCCCGCCGCGATGCTAAACGAATATTTGTTGGCAAATCCAGCGGCGGACACGTTTTTGCTCAGGATGAAATAAATCAGATCTTGTTAAGAGAAGCGCGTAACGGGCAGCGTGTAGTGCGGTTGAAGGGTGGTGATCCATTTATTTTTGGGCGTGGTGGCGAGGAACGGTCATTCCTCCTTTCCCACGGGGTATCGGTGATTGTCGTACCAGGGATTACTGCTGCCCTCGGTTGTGGGGCTGCGACAGGTATTCCAATGACTCATCGAGACGTTGCGCAAGCTGTGACGTTTATCACTGGACATGGAGAAGGGGAACTCTCTCTAGATTGGGCTTCCCTAGCTAGGACGCAACATAGTTTGGTCATCTATATGGGCGTCGGCTCTGCAGGAGTAATTGCTGCGCGTTTGATTGAGCATGGTATGAACGGTGGGACTCAGGTTGCGGTCATTGAAAATGGAACAGCACCGAATCAGAAATTTGTTACGGGAAATTTGAGGGGTCTTGCTGTATTAATTAAAAGGTATGAAATTTCAGCGCCGGCGATAATTGTAATTGGGGACGTGGTAAAGCAATCGAATTTGCAATTCGGTTCCGTCGGATTAGGGTTAAAAACGGAAACACAGGCTTTATTGGATACGGCTTATTGTCCCAAAGAGGCCAAGGTATCAGGGAGTCGTGGATGAAAGGTAAGGTTGCCACTGCCAATCGTTTGCGAGAAGGCGATATTGTTTATTTGACTGAGGAAGGTGAGTGGTCGGCCAACTTACAGGATGCTTGGCTTGTGTCTGGCGATGATACAGAACTTATGGCGCGTGCCAGTAAGGCGGAAAAGCTGCGATATATCGTGGCGGCTTACCTCATAGAAGTGGAACGTGTTGGGGATGATCTATGCGCACTCAGCCAGCGGGAAAGAATTCGTGCGGCAGGCCCAACCGTTTAAGCCGATTTGTCGGGACCATGTTGAGGTAACTGACAAAAAGGGAGGCTTTGATGTATCGGTATGATGAATTTGACCGCGCTTTGGTTTTGGAACGCGTAGAGCAATTTCGAGGCCAAGTTGCGCGCCGCTTAAGCGGTGAGTTGGAAGAGGAAGAGTTTAAACAACTTCGGTTGCGTAATGGTCTCTATCTTCAACTTCATGCATATATGCTCCGGGTTGCGATTCCGTATGGGACTTTATCTTCGCAACAAATGCAGAAACTTGCCCACATTGCTCGTACCTACGATAGGGACTATGGTCATTTCACCACCCGTCAAAACATTCAGTACAACTGGCCCAAATTAGTAGATGTGCCGGACCTCTTGGGTGAATTGGCAGAGGTCGAGATGCACGCCATTCAAACCAGTGGCAACTGCATTCGGAATGTCACAGCCGACCATTTTGCTGGTGTGGTGGCGGACGAAATTGAAGATCCAAGAGTCTACGCCGAAATTATCCGGCAATGGTCCACGCTTCACCCTGAAATTTCTTTTCTTCCTCGAAAGTTTAAGATTGCGGTTGCTGGAACTGTCCAAGACAGAGCGGCACTGCGGGTGCACGATATCGGATTACGGATACTACGAAATAGTGCTGGGAAAATTGGATTTGAAGTCATGGTCGGAGGGGGGCTGGGACGTACACCTTACATCGCACCGACTATTAGGAAATTTTTACCGAAAGAACATCTACTTAGCTATTTGGAAGCGATCCTGAGAGTCTACAATCAACTTGGCCGACGCGACAATTTGTATAAAGCACGGATCAAGATTTTAGTTGATAGTACTGGCGTTGAAAATTTTACAAAGCTTGTAGAGGAGGAATGGGCTGAAATTAAGGGTGGCGAATTAACCTTACCGGAGGAAGAATATAAACGGATTCTTAATTATTTTGCGCCACCCATATACCAACCATCAAAGGGAGCGGTTAAAACCTTTGAGACGCATAAAACTTGGAATTTAGATTTTGCACGTTGGTGCAAGACCAATGTGGCCAATCATAAATGCCCTGGATTTGCTATAATTACAATTTCACTTAAGCCAATGGGAGGCGCACCTGGGGATGCGACTGCGGATCAGATGGACTTGGTTGCAGAACTTGCGGAGAAATATAGTCACGATGAAATTCGAGTTACCCACGAACAAAATCTTGTTTTAGCTCATGTCTGTCAAAGTGATATCTACGACGTATGGCAGGCGTTGGACGGCGCCCAGCTGTCGACACCAAATGTGGGGTTGATTAGCGACATGATTACTTGTCCCGGTTTGGACTATTGTAATTTAGCGAATGCACGTTCGATCCCCGTTTCACAAGATATAGCGAAACGATTTGAAGATTTGGATAGGCAGCACGATATTGGTGAACTGAAAGTTAAAATTTCTGGATGTATAAACGCATGTGGGCACCATCATGTTGGCCATATCGGTATTTTGGGTGTCGATAAGCGCGGTGTTGAATTTTACCAAATAACGCTGGGAGGGAGCGGCGCTGAAGATGCCTCTCTAGGTGACATCGTTGGAAGAGCGTTTGCATATGATGAAGTGACGGATGCAGTTGAAACTATAGTCGACACGTATGTGACCGAACGCAGGAACAGTGAGCGTTTCCTTGATACTTATCGCCGAGTTGGGTTGGGCCCGTTCAAAGAGGCTCTATATGGCGTTGCTTAAGGGACAGGAAATAGTTCCTGATCAATGGTCGCGGGTTGATGAATTAGATGACCCACTGGGAATAGATCACCCTATTATCACGTTGGGGTCCTGGAGAAAGCACGAGGAACAGTTAACTCATCTGAATACCCCGCTTGGAATTGTTCTAGAAAGTGAGGAATCTCCGATTTTAATTTCGAATGTTTTAAGCCGGTTCAGTCTTGTAGCCCTAAATTTTCCGAAACTATCAGATGGCCGTGGTTTTAGTTATGCTCGTTTACTACGGGAGCGTTTTAACTTTGTGAGGGAAGTGCGGGCGGTGGGTGAAATACGTCGCGACCAATATCTGTTTTTGTTAAGATGCGGCTTTGACGCATTTGAAATAGATGATAGTAGTGATTTATCAGATTGGCACGAGGCTGCGCGCGAAGTTAGTGTGTTTTACCAGCCTTCAAGCGATCGGGCACCGTGGGTAGCACGTCGTAGGCATTCATAAAAATTCGTACTAGACGAGTTATTGAATTAAATATTTATAATAGGCGAGCCTGAGCTGCAAACTAGGCATCTCGGATTTTCTTCAACAAATCTATTGACTAACAATCGGATTTGGCATGAAAAGGAAGCGTCCAACATTTGATAGCTCTGGGACGTAAGGTAAGGTTTAATTTAGCTACTATTTTACTAGGTCTGAAACTGAGTCCCTGTACAGTTTCATGGCTTCCATGTGTGCTTCTAGTGTATTGCCTTGTATGCGTGTGTGTTGGTACCGGGAGAATGTATTGTTTAAGCATACATGACTGACCCCAGCCTTTTTCCAGAAATCGATTTCTTCACGCCAATCGTCGGGTGTGCCAGAAGCAGAAACCCAGACTTCGATGCCGACGTCTTCGGCATTCCGCCCTTCTTTGTGGACATAGTTACGAAGCGTTTCAAAGTGCAGGAGAGCCTCGTCTCCTGGAGACCAGGCAATCATTATCCAGCCATCGCCATATTTTGCGATGCGTCGAAGGGTCGCGTCTTGATGACCTCCAAACCAGAGTGGAATGGAACGACTCAAGGGGAGCGGGTTGATACCTAAATCATCTAGGTGGTGCCATTTCCCGTCAAACGTGGCATGCTGATTGGACCACAACGCTTTCATCACCTCAATTTGTTCGACAGAGCGTCGCCCTCGGTTTTTAAAATTTTCGTTTAACGAGATGTATTCAGCTTCGTTCCATCCAATGCCTATTCCAAAACGAAATCGTCCACCTGATAGCACGTCAAGACATGCAGCCTGTTTGGCTACCAAAGCCGCCTGTCTCTGAGGCAAGATAAGAACCTGGGTGCTGAATCCAATACGCTCTGTGCAAGCCGACAGAAAACCAAACAATACAAAGGGGTCGTGGAAACAATCATCGGAAGTGTTGCGGTTGCCCCAATTTGGTCTACTTTCTTCGTTTACTCCTAGGACGTGATCTGCTGCTGCAAGGTATTCATAGCCTAGCCCTTCGGCACTTTGCGCGAAGCCTTTGATCACGCCTGGGTCTCCACCGATGTCCGTTAAAGGTAAGCTCACCCCTAGTTTCATAACTCATATTCCCTTATTGCAGGCGGAATAACTACGGCTTAGAAACCGTAAGCACTAGTTACACTACGATGGGAATGGAAAGCAACCCTGCGAAATGGCGCAACTCACTATCGCTTCTTACCGCAATCCTGGTTTGGAGCTGGCACATATTCTGGAGTTCCTTGGGGAACCCTATCTCTAATTCGGTCCCTGCGAAGGGCATCCCGCTGCGATGCGGACTCACCTAATTAAGTTAGCCGCAATGCGCGGCGTTACTCAGAGACCACTAGGTTTTCGGCTGCGGATTTTCCATTCCGACCCGTAACGACCTCGAATTCTACTTTTTGGCCTTCATTTAGGTTGGATAAGCCCGCTCTTTCGACGGCAGAGATGTGCACAAACACATCGCCAGTGCCATCACTTGCTTCGATAAAGCCGTACCCTTTATTAGGATTAAACCATTTTACTGTTCCTGAAGCCATAACATTGCATCCTTTCATTTGCGGCTGTGGTTAATGGTGTCTACAACCAATTTCATGAATTTCCCCCAAGCGCTATTTTACGTTTGTCTACAGCGAAGATGGATCACATTGTGTCCTTTAAGTTGCGCACCAACGGCACCCCTCGCACGACATTTTTTATTTTCAATGTTATCGGGGACGAAAGGGGCCAGGCACAGGCTGGCGATTAACATATTTAGCCGGTTCTCAAATCTACCTATTGCGCCCTCAAGCTTGAATGTCTCTCGACAAATCGACTGGAAGACAACTTTTTGCGCACAAAGCACCAGTGGCAGAGAAAACAACTGCGACTGTGGCCCATGCGGACTTAGTTGCTATCAATCGGACACGTAGCGCGTTCACTGTGATTGCCCAAAGTTAACCATACACTGGAGTTAACCAAACACCAGAGTTAACTATATAATCCTTAATTCGGCAAAGCCAAACTAAATTTTACTAATTTACTTGCTTTATGGGGGCTCGTTGGGGGTTAATTTGGCTGGGACCCCGCTTTGTTCTTAGCTTATAGTTTTCAGAGTTACAGGGGTGGTTAAACGGATGGCCGGGAATTTTTTAAAATCAAAGGACTCAGACCTAGAGCATCGGCTTCGAAAAGTGGTCGAAGGAGACGTATTATTTGACGATTTTAGTCGTGGACGTTACGCGACTGATGCGTCGATGTATCAAATGACGCCCCTTGGCATAGTGACGCCGAAGACAATAAATGATGTTGAAGGAGTATTTTCTGTCGCTGCAGAAAACGGCACTCCAATGCTTCCACGTGGCGCTGGAACCTCACAGTGCGGTCAAACGGTGAACGAGGCTTTGATCATTGATACTAGCAAATATCTTGACCAAGTGGTGTCGCTTGAACCATCGCAACTACGCGCCACTGTAGAGCCGGGACTCGTCTTAGACCAACTAAACCAAATTTTAAAACCATATGACCTCTGGTTTCCAGTGGATATCTCGACCTCAAGTCAGGCGACCATCGGCGGAATGGTTGGAAATAATTCTTGTGGTGCGCGCTCGATTCGTTATGGAACTATGAGGGACAACGTTGTTTCAATAAAAGCGCTACTTACAAACGGCGAACATGTCACATTTGGAAGTATGGCATCACGAGTAGGAGGTGCGACATGCTCAGGAGTAAATCAAAATTTAACCAAAAAACTTATTGAGATTGGCCGCAGGGAAGCGGATGAAATTGGAGCACGATTTCCAAAAATAATGCGCCGAGTCGGTGGGTATAACATCGACGCATTAATACCTGGCCAAACCAAGCCACCCAACCTCGCGCATTTGTTGGTGGGGTCAGAAGGAACACTGGCCTTTTTTGAACAAATTGAATTGGCACTATCGCCGCTGCCAACCAACACAGTGCTCGGGGTTTGCCATTTTCCGAATTTTTATGAGGCGATGGTTGCAACTAAGGCAATTGTTTCCCTTGGACCAACAGCGGTGGAATTAATCGATCGCACCATGATCAATTTAGCGCGCAAAATTGATATTTTTCAGAAAGTTATTTCGGAAGTCATTCATGATGAACCGGAAGCTATTCTCTTGGTGGAATTTACCGATTCTGGAGAAAATAATACTCTAAATAAGCTCCACCAGCTTGATGAATTGATGGGCGACCTTGGATTCCAAACCGGGATGGTAAAGGTCACTATGCCGCGAACGCAACGAGCAGTGTGGGAGATGCGCAAACAAGGCCTCAATATAGTTATGTCCATGAAGGGAGACGGTAAACCTATATCTTTTGTAGAAGATTGTGCGGTTGAGCTTGATCATCTTGCCGATTATACGTCTCGTCTGGATGCTATCTTTAAAAAATATGGAACTCAGGGAACTTGGTATGCTCACGCTTCTGTGGGTACGCTGCATGTTCGCCCAATACTGAATCTTAAATTTGATCAAGACGTAAAAAAGATGCGGGCCATCGCTGAGGAGACCTTCGCAATGGTGCGTGAGTATAAGGGTTCTCATTCGGGTGAACACGGAGATGGCATTGTTCGGAGTGAATTTCATGAACCAATGTTTGGAACACGTATCGTTTCTGCATTTGCGGAGGTTAAGCGCGCTTTTGATCCCATGATTCAATTGAATCCACGCCGCATAGTTGATCCACCACGTATGGATGACCGTTCATTATTTCGATTCAAGCCTGGATATCATGTTGACGAAGATGAAACCGTCTTCAATTGGTCATCATGGGGAGGTTTGGGGGGCGCCGTTGAAATGTGCAACAACAACGGTGCTTGCCGAAAAGTTTCTGGTGGTACCATGTGTCCATCATTTCGCGCTACGCGGGATGAACAGCATTCAACACGCGGAAGGGCCAATACGTTACGTTTGGCTTTATCGGGGCAACTTGGTTTGGATGCGATTACATCTCATGCCATGGCAGAGAGTCTTAAGTTGTGTGTTGGTTGCAAGGCATGCAGTCGAGAATGTCCCACGGGCGTCGATATGGCCAAGATGAAGATTGAGGTATTGCACCAGCAAATCGCTAAAAATGGGTTGTCTAGGCGTGATCGTTTAATCGGGTTTTTCCCACGTTACGCTCCTTGGTTGGCCAAGGTCCCTTATTTAGCCAACTTAAGTAACTCCCCCATCGGTGCAAAAGTTAGTGAGTGGCTATTTGGCCTAAGTGCGAAACAACCACTACCAAAGTGGTCGAAACGACCTTTCAACACCGGGTTGCGTTCTTTTGTAAATAAGGATGGGCCAGAAGTTGTGTTGCTAGCCGATTGTTTTAATCGTTATTTTGAACCGGACAACCTCCAAGCGGCTATCGATGTTTTGGTCGCCGCCGGATGCAGAGTGCGTTTTTTAGAGCCAGATGGCGATCAAACACGCCCCCTGTGCTGCGGAAGAACTTTTTTGTCCGTGGGGTTAGTGGAAGAAGCAAAAAAGGAGGCGGCTCGTTTGGTTAAGGCTTCGTCAGAGCATGTAAAGAGAGGGATTCCCATTATCGGGTTGGAACCATCTTGTATTCTTACTCTTCGAGATGAACTACCAGAGTTGGTGGGCGATGCTATTCCACTTTCAGAGAGTGCCTCGCTCATTGAAGAATATTTGGTAAAAAGGAAACAAGACAGCGACTTGGCATTACCTTTGCGAAATAGTGATGGATTAGAGATTTTGGCTCATGGACACTGTCATCAAAAATCCGCTAATGCGTTTGGTCCAACTATAGAGGCACTGAAGCTTATTCCTGGAGTTGAGGTAAACACCATCGAATCAACGTGTTGCGGAATGGCCGGTGCGTTCGGTTATCAGGCTGATACACAGAGAGTCGGCCGTAGCATTGGCGAGCTTGATTTACTGCCAGCTGTCAGAGATGCATCTGATTCTACCTTGATTGTAGCGGATGGTACATCGTGCCGCCATCAAGTAGCCGCTGCAACTTCGCGTCAAGCGCACCATGCCATCACCGTAATTCGGGATGCTCTTCTCGTATAGCTCGCAAGACGAGATAATGGCATGGGTGCATAACATGCTCTGTTATTAGTGTAACCCAAAGTTTGAATTATAGACTTTTTCTAATTTGGATATAGCTGACTTGGGTAAAGGAGCAGACAACGCCCCAGCAATTGCTTCGTCGAGTTCATTCAGGTTGGCAACTCCGATCAGTACGCATGAGATAGTTTCATTGGCTAACGAAAATCGAAGTGCGGTTTGAGCATGGGTATGATTATTTTCGGATAGCTCGCTGAATATTGCATCTGCACGTTTTTCTTCACGGGATAAGTCCTTTTCCGAGGTAATAGGTATCTCGCGTCCAGTTCTTAGCCTTGTTGCAAGAACGCCTGCTGCAAAAACTCGGATATTCATCACTCCGACGTCATGTGCACGACAGCTCTCTATCAGTCCGGTAAATCTCTGTCCTTCCCAGTTCGAAGGCATATCTCGCCCGGCGCTTGGGTTGAGTAGATTGTAATAGATTTGCGCAGTGTCGAAGGCGCCGCTCTCAATTGCACGATGACAGGGATCGATTTCGCCAAGAGAAGTAAAACCAATATATTGGGTCAGTCCTTGCGAACGCACGTTGTCGAGGGCTTTGATGATTCCTTTTTCATCAAATAAATGTCTAACATCAAGCGTTGGCCCATCGTCCTTTACCCCCAACGGATTATGCAGTTGAAGGAGGTCGACGGATTCACGCTGAAGACGTACTAAACTATCGTGGAGACTTCTTTCAATTTG
>CAJWOI010000007.1 GCA_913044255.1 uncultured Alphaproteobacteria bacterium | reverse complement strand
AAAGAAAAAGTAAAGGAAAAAGAGCCATCTTCCGCCACCTGGATGGTATCTTTTTGAACCTCAAAAGCGGGCCCTGTACAGGAGCCACCATAATCAGTCGCGACCCAGTCATTGTCGGCACCTTCGGAAGGTGTCGAAGGAAGGAGAAAAGCGACTATGAGAACCAGAATGTGTCTCATGTGGTAATGCTATTTCCAAATCACAAGTCGAGCGTTAGAGGGGTAAGCCAAACGTTGCTATTATACAAAAGAGTGTCACTTAGAAAAACCTCTCGTTGATGGATGCATGCCTGATGTCAAAATTTTGTAACCTAACCGCTATGACAATCTTCGTCGTATTACTATTGGGACCGATGGTGGCTAATGATACGACGGCTCAGGAACGGCGCGCGATCAACATCTGGAGTGACGGCACACGCATGTCGGGAGATTTATGGCTCCCCGCGGGTATTATCGTCAATGAAACGTCCCCAGCGATAGTGCTTGCCCAAGGTTGGGGAGGCCTCCGAAAAGAACTTACTCACCCATACGTCACTGACTTCACGGCGGCAGGCTTTGTCGTGATGACCTTTGACTACCGCGG
Source organism: uncultured Alphaproteobacteria bacterium (assembly GCA_913044255.1). Classification (GTDB taxonomy): domain Bacteria; phylum Pseudomonadota; class Alphaproteobacteria; order UBA7887; family UBA7887. The sequence goes on along the minus strand of CAJWOI010000007.1, from coordinate 22,899 downwards.
CTGGGGCGATAGCGATAGTCGGCTGGTGATGGTCGAGACGCAACCTGAGTTGGACCTGGAGGGCATGGTGACAGTGCGTGCAAAGGCTATCCGCGGCGTGATAGATCCGCAGGACCAAGTTACCGATGTACTTGCTGCGGTGGCCTTCGTGATGAGCGAACCCCAGGTCAATCCTGACAAGATCGGTCTGTGGGGAATCAGCTACGGTGGTGGGCATGTTATGGAGGCTGCCGCGCGCGAGCCACAAATTGCTGCGGTGGTTGCCCATGTGGGTTTCATGGGAGTAAGCCGTACCGACGAGCGTCTCGTACTCGGGCGCTTGCGCGCAATGCAAAAGGCACGCGGAGAAATTGATCCAATCCCAGTCGGTCTTGACCAACTTGGTGGAGGGTCGCCCGACTTTGCCCGGATGGTTGCCCATCGGCCGATCGACAATGCACATAAAATACGTGCGGCGACCTTGATTATAGATGCCGAGGACGATCAATATTTTGACAGTGTTGCTAATGGGCGTGCTGTCTTCGATATCGTGAAACAACGTGCGGCCGCAGAGTACCGCTTGTTTCCGGGGGACCACTACACGGTCTACGGGCCGCACCGAGAGGAGGCACTGGCGCTTACCATTGACTGGTTTCGCATACACTTAGATTAGTGGTACTAACGTTTTAGGTCCCCGATCCTTCAGTGCAAACTGTGGCCCGGGCTCGTAATTTGGCGGTATGACGTTTGGGAGGGGCCATGGCCGACTACATCTTGCGTTTGTTGGAAGATCGGCTGGAAGGCGGCGCGCGGGCGACGGCCACGGCGGCGGGCAACCGCATGACCTATTGCGAGAGCGGTGGCGTATCGCTAAACGGCGAGATGTTGGCGGCCAATCAAGTCGCCAATAACCGGGGATACAGCTATGGTGTCCAATCCGCCGACTGGATGGCGGATCAACTGTCGGGTTGAGATGTGACAAGCGCACCGGACGACACAAAATCATCAGCCGATAACTGGCCCGCCAACGCGCCGCTGGATGCGTGGTCCAAATTCGCCGAGAGCGACGCCGAAGCCGGCTTCATCATCAGCGAAAATTTCCGCCGTTATGAACAGCGCGACGACGTGTTCAACCGCGCCTGGTGGGATGAAGCCGTGATGAGCGACGATGTGGTCGCGTTTTACGCCGCGCATCAACGGCCCGAGCCGCGCAAGGGCGCCGGCTATACCCAGTGGGATTTCGCCCTACTCAATGCATCCTGGTCGGTGGCGCGTGATTACGCAGCGCGCGGCATGCCGGACGGGCGGCGAGAGGGATTTCTCGATTCGTTCGATACCTTCGTGCCGCAAGCCGAGACCAGAGCCGATCTGCCGCCTATCGCGGAGACTACCGCCCGCATCAAGCAGGTCGCGGAATTTCTCGGCGCCGATCTGTTTGGCGTGACCGAATATGACGAACGATGGGTCTATGCCCACGCCGCCGAGATTTCCTCGAAGACGCGCGAGGAAAAGGAAAACGTCTCCATGGACGGCATGACCAACGTGATCGTGCTGGGCCATCAAATGGATCGCAAGCTGGTCGAAACCTATCCGTCGGCGCTGGCCGCCGCCGCGACGGGGCGGGAATATTCCCATGAAGCGGCGATCGTGACTTCGATGGCAAGTTTTATTCATGGCTTGGGTTACCGCGCCATCGCCACGACCAACGACACCGCGCTGACCATTCCATACGCCATCAAGGCCGGCATGGGTGAATACGGACGCAATCAATTGATTATCACGCCCCAGTACGGGCCGCGCGTCAGGTTCTCCAAGATATTCACCGATCTTCCGCTGGCCCATAACAAACCGATAAAATTTGGCGCCCATGAAACCTGTTCCATTTGCGACAAATGCGCCAATGCCTGCCCGCCCAAGGCGCTGCCCAAGGGGCCGCCCAGGGAGGGCGGCGAAAACCGCTCGGCCATCCTGGGCGTCACCAAATGGACGTCGAATGCCGAGAAATGTTTCGGCTATTGGACCAAGCTGAAAGCCGATTGCGCCATCTGCATGCGGGTCTGCCCCTATAACAAGGATTATTCGAAATGGACCATGCGGCTGTTCCAAAAGCTGCTGGGGACCGGTTTGCGGCGCTGGATGCTGAAGCTCGATGACGCGCTCGGCTACGGCAAACGTGTGCTGCCCTTGGACTGGTGGAATTGACGGGGAGAATTAAAATCGCATCGAAATCTCACGAGACTGCCGGGTTGATCATCGAACAGATCGCCGATTGCGGCATCGAACTGGTCGCGTTCGCACTTACGATGCTGCATGCATCACGCATAACGGCCCATTGCTCAGAGGCTCGAGCACCTAATTCAATAGCTAGCTTGCATTAACGCTTGGTCAGGCTGCCGTGATCAGGGGGTAGTAGCTCAGATCGGGACTTGGGCTGGGTTTTGCTCGGATGGTGTGGCTATTGAGCGTCTGGGCCCCGTTTTGTACCATTAGCAATTGATTGCGTGTAGGAGAAACCTTGGCGAAAAAGGTGCTTTATTGGGAATTTTTTGCCGTAGTCATAAGACATAAGAAGGGAAGGGATAAATCGATGATCAGTGGTCAAAAAACTCTTATTACGACAATTGCATTCGTAGCTTTTACGGCTAGTTCAGCAATTTGTGCGGAGTGGGAAAGGACGTCGGGCATTTTCGCTCAAATTAAGACAATCTCTACAGTAGATGGTACGAAAGTATTCTCATATACAAACTACGGGACTGTTATCAGCGATGCAGAAGGTGACACTGTCTCGACTTGTGCGGGTGGCGGCGAAGTAACCGATGCTGGTACGACCTTAAAGCTCTCGTGCGAGTACATTGATGCTGATGGAGATAAATTTTACGAAATGGTGGAACGGACCGTGGGCGATGGTTTTGCCAAGGGACGGGGTCGTCTAACGAGTGCTGGGGGGACGGGTAAGCATGCAAACCGGAACTACGAGTGCATCTATAGGTTCAACTATATGCCAAAGCTTGAGGGAATGTCAGATGTTCCGGTTGTAGTCAGGACCAAATGCCGTGGGGACTTACCTTCGTAGATCTGAGCAATTGAAATAGTCTTGGAGGGGTCCTGTTTGATCGGGGCCTTTCTTTTTGTCGATTCCTGGCTTGCAATGGTTGCCACCGACCATGTGCCGGTGAACAGGCGCAGCGGAACAGTTCTATATGCATTCTGAGTGAACCGCTTTGAGACCGCTCTGGAAATAGTTCAAGTAGCCCTTAGACCGTCTAGAAATTCAAGTACAGTGTGATCGAAAAGTTCGGGTTGTTCGACAAATGGCCAATGCCCCGCGTCAGAAATTATTTTAAGCTGGCAGTTGGGCAATTTGTCACGAAAATACTCGTGATATTTGATCGGTGTGAACTCATCTTCATCACCACAGATAGCGAGACTAGGGACGATAATAGAAGGCAAACGACTCATAAAGTCGCAAGTATCATCCGCGATCCAATCCTTATACGTAACATGCGGACTACATTGTCCCCTGATCACATTCATTTCATCGATGATCTCTTGCGAGGTACCCCTCGCAAAACCCCGACGTGGATTCGGTGGCAGAAAGTCTTCTCCGTCCGCTGCCCGGCGTGCTGTTTCTATAATTGCTGGATCAACACGCAGGCGCGCACCAGTGTCGATTAGCAACAATCCTTCGACAGACTTTGGATAATAGAGCGCGATCGCTAGCCCAATACCTCCTCCTAAAGAATGGCCGGCGACGATACAGCCTTCCCACTCAAGATGTTCGATCAATCCTGCCACGTAATGCGCGTAATCAGCTACGCCTCGAAACCCGGTGCCCGTCGATTCCCCATGGCCCGGCAAATCGATTGCGGCCACTTCATGGCGGGTTGATAGAACTCCAAGATGACGCTTAAACACGCGCGCGTTACATCCCGTACCATGAATAAAAATAACCCGCCTATTGTTCGCTTTCGTTCGTGAGGCGTAATGCTCGTAGCTAATTTTTAAACCATCAATTGACGCGTATTTCATTGACCTTTCCTATTAGGTAGGAGGAGTTACTTTTGGATTCATTAAGTCGGCCTGCTTCCTACAATTCACTAAGAACCATGCAGTATTAAGCCAGAAATTTCAATTTGACCGCTAATTGCTGGTTATATCAGATACAACCCAAAAACCTGGGCTCGTAATTCATTAGCTAAATTGCGTTAACAACTGGTCGGGCTGCTCTGATCTGGGGGCGGTTGTTGAGATTGGGGCTTGGGCCGTGTTTGCGTCAAAGCCTCCCACTGCCAGACCTATCGTTATAGACTTCCCCTTTGAAACGCCTGACCACAGCCCAACCTAACTCTCTTACCCTTTTTTAGGCGGTTGAGGCCGGGAAAAGACGAGCTCATTGCCCGTTGAGGCCATCGCGTCGATGGTATAGCCACCGGCATTAAAATCTTTCAAGCCATCAGCCCGGTCCACACGGTTTTCCATGATCCAGCGTGCCATGGTGCCGCGTGCATGCTTGGCGTAATACATGAGGGAGCGGGCCTCACCATCCTTCACGTTCAGGAACTTCGCCCCGACCACCGTCCGTCCAAGCGCTTTGCCATCCACAGCCTTGAAATATTCGTTTGAGGCGAGATTGACCACGGTTGTGTCGGCATGATCGGCAAGGTCGGCATTCAGTCGATCGGCGATGCCTGCGCCCCAGAAATCATAGAGGGATTTCCCGCGCCCATTCGCCATTTTGGTGCCCATCTCAAGGCGATAAGGCTGGATCGCATCCATCGGACGTAAAACACCGTAAAGGCCTGAGAGGATGCGTAAATGATTCTGCGCATAAGAGAGCGTGTCCTCGGACAAGCTGTCAGCTTCCAGCCCCCAATAGACGTCGCCGTCAAAGGCGAACCCGGCAGGTTTGGCGGTATTGCTCCGATTATCGAGATTGAAGGCCTGAAACCGCTCGAAATTCATGGTCGCGAGATTGTCGCTAATATGCATCAGACGTTTCAGGTCTTCCGCAGTCTGGGTTTTGGCGACGATCGCAAGCTCGTGCGTATCATCGCGCAGGCGCGGCTGTGTGATTGGGACGCCCGTTTCGGCGGGGGCCATATTCATTTTTTTTGCAGGGGAGAGTAACGTCAGCATGATCTATCCTTTCCTCCTAACATCAACCTAGCCAATCTAGGTTCGTATGCGTGGGTCTGTGACCCCACGAAACTATGCCCTTGCGTCAAGAATTCAAGCGGCTTGATACGAAAAGTGCCCAGATTACAGTATTCTTCAGGGACGGGGTTGGGGTGGGTTTTGCTCAAATGGTTGGTTGGGGGCTTGAAAACATACATGTCTAGGGCCCCGAGGAAGCGGTTCCTTGTTAAAGGGGGACTGCTTGATGTTCCTCGTAATTCCTTGCAGAATTATTTCTATTTGCTAGCGTGGTTAAACTTCGGTTAGGAAACGGGTGTTTTATCGGGTTGTAAACTTTAATTCTTGGCAAAGAACCTTGTTGCCACGCTTAGCAAAGTGAAATCACTAAATATGACTGTCTGGTTAAGGGCGGTTAGCGATGGATTTGGGAATTTCCGGCCGCAAGGCCATTATCTGTGCGTCGAGCAATTTGCAGTGGCCAATGGCGAGAAATTCCAGGATTGAACGAAGGGACGACGGGCCATGGATGTAGCGGGCAAGAAAGCGGTAATATTCGGCGGTACCTCGGGAATTGGTCTCGCGACGGGGCAACGGCTCGTGGCACTGGGCGCGGACGTGATCGCGATCAGCCGAAATCCCGAAAAGGCGGGTGACGTTCCCGCCGGCATTACACTAAAAAAATGTGACGTTCTCGATTGTGATGCCCTGCAAGCGGTGCTCTTGGAGTGTGCACCCTATGACATCCTGGTTAGCGCCGCGACCGGTGGCGCGCGCGCGGTCGGTCCGTTCCTTGAAATGGATATGGACGGATATAAAGCATCGTTCGACAAGCTTTGGGGGTATGCCAACGTCGTGCGGTTTGGAGTCGGGCATTTACCCGATGATGGCTGCACCGTGCTCGTCAGCGGCGCGCCAGCGCGCAAGACCAAACCGGGACAGGTCGCGATTGGTTCCGTCGGCGGCGCGGTTGAGGCATTGGTTCGCGCCATAGCCAGGGAAGTCGCACCCAAACGCATCAACATCGTATCGCCCGGTACCATCGATACCCCGATGGTCGCCGCACAAGGCGAGGAGCGAGCCACCTTTTACGCCAAGGCAACCGCGAGCAACATCATCCCGCGAGCGGGTACCGCCGACGAAGTGGCGCAAGGGATTATTTTCGTGATCCAGAACGACTTTGTGACCGGAACGACCGTGGATGTCGATGGCGGTTGGCTGCTGTCCTAAAGCGCACGTGGTCGATCGTCATTTAGGTGAATTCGATCGGCGCGGCGCGTCATGACTTATTTAAGATCAACTTCAAAAACTACCCAAGTTCAGTCATTACAGGCCATCATGCGCCTTTGTCAGTTTAGATTGGGTGAACAGGCGCAGGGGTCCACGGACCAATGCCTGTAATGCCCAGGGGCCCGGGCTCGTAATTCATCAGCCAATTTTTATGAACGACTGGTAGGTGCGGTTGGAGTATCGGGGTAGGTGCGCAGATCGGGGCTTGAGTTGGGTTTTACTCAAATGCTTTTAGGAAGAGGTATCGTGGAGTAATTTTTTGTTGAACCACAACTCAAAACAGGAGACCAGTCGCAATGACCATATCCAAAAAACGACCGTAAAGCTGTCGCATGAATATCCGGCTGGGGCATTATCATCGATGATAAATATTTTTAGGCGGGCCCAAACTTTGGCCCGGTAGTCAATCGGTGTAACTTACAAGCAGTGCAGACAAATCGCCAATGCACCACCCCCGCCAATGACCACTAAGCTAAGTGTCAAGCTAAGCCGGTTCGACAACGCCGCTAACATCAATCCAATCCCCCATGTGTAACATAAGGTAATGCCCCGCACTCTGTGCTCGACCAGCCAACTTGGCAACCTTTATGAAGGTCAACGCGTCGAGGATTTCGCGGTTCGGAATTCAATAGCCAATTTGTAGTAACGACTGACAGGTTTTTTAAAACCAGCTCCTTCATATCGAAATCGTCTTACGTTTAGGCGAGACCAGCGGCGAAAAGGGGCATAAATTGCGATTCTTCTATTGGGAAATAGCGGGGAGCGGAAAAAAATGAGTGTTTGGGGAAAAGTTTTAGGTGCTGGCGCAGGGTTTGCCCTCGGCGGTCCCCTTGGTGCTTTGGTGGGGGCAGCAGCGGGCCATTACATAGCCAAGTTCAGGGCCAATGCCTTGTCGTCTGAGGGGTCTGATAATGCCTCGTTTTCGGGGGAAAATAGTCAAGAGGCAAGGCAAGTTGTTTTTGCCACAGCGCTGGTTGTCCTATCAGCGAAGCTCGCGAAGGCCGATGGTGTAGTTTCCCGCGAGGAAATTGTAAAATTTAAGAGTATTTTTAATATCCCTAAGTCTGAAATTAGTTCGGTGGGGGCTATTTTTGATAAAGCAAAAGAAACTGCTGACGGGTTCGAACCATATGCAGAACAGGTGGCACAGTTATTCCAATCTACACCTGCCGTCTTGGAGAATCTGGTTGGAGCATTATTTGAGATAGCGAAGTCGGATGGCTGGGTTCACGAGGCAGAGTTACGGTACCTCCGCAACGTGTCCCAAATATTTGGCCTGGATGGCGCCACCTTCGCGCGTATCTCTTCTCAATATGCCGCGGAGGATGGTGAACCGGACCCTCATAGTGTCTTGGGAGTTTCCTCTGATACACCAGATCAACAGTTGAAAGCTCGTTATCGCGAATTGGTAGTACAGCATCATCCAGATAAATTAATCGCAAATGGGATGCCTTCCGAATTCGTACAAAAAGCGAATGAAAAGTTAGCATTGATTAATTCTTCCTATGATAAAATATGTGCTCAGCGGAACATCAAGTAACGAGTTCTTTGCCAGTGAGAACTTCGTTCGGCCATCGTCGCATAACCGATATCGAGATACCCGCGAGATGAAAGCGTACATTGGTGTCGATATTGAAGGCACTGCGGGTATCACCCATTGGGACGAAGTACGCATCATTCATCACGCACCATGGCCCATTGCCTATATTGCCCCGGGCCCCGGGCTCCTAATGCATTGGCAATAACGTCAAACGGGCGCGAGGAAGTGTTGTACGAAGAGGCGATGGTCCCCGGCAAAAAATACGTCTACCGGCCAGATCCCGCCCAGTCTGTGGGACGGTATTTTGTGCTCACTGAGACTTGATAACGCATCGAAACCCGAAGAGCCGGGCGGGAGGTGTGAAGAGCTGACGTGCTCATAGCATTTGCGCATCTCCTTCAATCTGCCATCATTCACTTGTGCAATGAGTGCTGCCCATTCTGTCCCTAAATAAAAATTAAATTATTGTGAGGTAATTTTCATGACTGAAAAAAATTTAAAACAAAGGATGCGATCTGGGGAAATATTAGTGGGAGTATCGGTCCCTTTAAATGCTACTCTAAATCAAATTGAAGAAATAATAAGTAAAGACGATTATGCATTTGTTAACACTGACAGCCAACACTTTGCATTCAACGAAGAAACTTTGGTTAATTTTTGCCAGCATGCAAAAAAGTTGGATATACCAACGCAATTTAGAATAAAACATACCAGAGAAACTTACCTTGTAGGCAATATATTAGATCTCGGACCTTTAGGTATAGAAGTGCCTCAAGTTGAAGATATCGAAGCAGTTAAAGAAGCTGTAAACTATTTTTATTATCCACAAAAAGGTCTACGAAGTTGGGGTGGTATTGAGCGTTATGGCATTGAAGAGATTCCAGAAAGACTTGAATATAGTGATTGGTGGAATCAGACTGGAATTTTATGTCTTCAAATGGAATCATTGAGAGCTGTCACTTCTGTTAAACAATTGTCGATCGAAGGCGTAGATTGTTTAACTTGGGGACCCAATGATCTTATGTATGATATCGAAGCACATCCAAAACATCCTTTGCAAACGGTCGACGACTGCGTGAAACATGCATTAGAGCAACTCGAAGGAACAGAAACGAAAATTAGTTTTAGAAATTATGACTATAAATTGAGAGAAAAATATATAGATATGGGCGTTACAATTTTGATGGAGTCACCAAAAAAATAATCAATCATTCACGCACAGATAAAAAATCCCATGATCTCCACACCTAATACCATCCCGCCCTTCACCGACGACGGGACGGCCCTCGATTGTATCCCCGCGGACGAGATCTTTGAAGGGACCTGGCCATTTGCACCGCACTTCTATCACGGCAACGGCTTCCAACAGCATTACATCGACGAAGGAGAAGGTGATCCGATCGTGTTGCTGCACGGCGAACCGATGTGGGGGGATTTATATCGTAACTTCATCCCCGCCCTCTCCAAGACGCACAGAGTTGTTGTCCCGGACCACATGGGCTTTGGCAAGTCGGCTACGCCACAGGACAAGGAGTATTGCCTCCGGACCCACACTCTCAATCTAATTGGGTTACTGGATTCCCTAAAACTCAACAAACCCATCACGCTCTTTGTTCAAGATTGGGGTGTCCCAATTGGCCTCCAGTACGCTTTGCGCTTTCCTTCCAGGGTGGCCCGCATCATGATTGCGTCTGCCGTCCCAATGCCGACGACCATTGAGGAGAAGATTAAGCGCTTCGGCGGTATCCAACCGGACAGGTACGGCCGCATGCCCTTGGCGGGTCTCATGATAGGCCGTGCCGCGGAGCTCAAAGCCCCGTCCGGCTCGACCACTACAACAGAGATTGTTCCGACCAGTTCCTGGTTTCCATGGATTCTCAATGGTCTTCCGAATGACCCTGATTACGTGTGTCCGGGCTTGGCGTCGGAGCGAAACTCTGAGCCACGCGGGAGGACGGAGTCGGTGTTACTCAACATGGGATCGACGGCGGTGCATGTCATCGGCCACCTCATGGGCCTTGAGAATAAAGCGGTCATCAACGAGACTTGGATCCGCGCGTATTCGTCTGCTTTCCCCACCATAGAGTCGAGCATCGGCGCGCTCAACTTTCCTATGGACGCCATGAATCAGTTGAAGCTGTCGCCTGTGGCGCAGGGATTCCCTCACGAGGCTGTGATCCCCGAGAGCGTGGCAGCTGTCAAAGAGATCCCGATATGGATGGCCGTTGGGCGTCAGGATCATGCTATTTCCGTCACCCGAATAGAGGCCTGTGCGTCGTCGTTCGGTGGGTGTCCATACGTGATTATTGAAAACGCTGGGCACTTCATACAGGAGGATGCACCCGAGACAATTGTGGCACTGCTTCAAATGTTCATACAAGCGACAGACGGAGGATCTCCGACGTTCGAAAAATCCGTTGGCGTTCCACCGCCAGGTTTAAGCAGACTTTGATTCAACGCACAGAAAACAATGCAACAAAAGCTCGGGCTTTGCCCTCACGACGCTGCATGCATCGCGCACCATTGTCCGGTCCCCCGGGCTCGTAATTCACTAGCCATATTGCCGCAACGCCTGGTCAGGCCGCTCTAATTAGGGGGTAGTTGCTTAGATCGGGGTTTGGGCTGAGTTTTGCTTAGATGTTTTGGGCGACTGATTTTCTGGTGGTTCTATGGGGTGGAATATTCAATGCGAATAAAAAAAAGGCACAGCAAAAATTACTTGACCGCGGGAGAGAAGATTAATGCTACCGCCAATGCGCGGGATAGGTCTTATCGTAGGACGGGCGTGTTGCCAAAGCTGCGCGCCACGCTTTGGTCCAACCATATTTATCGGCGTCGATATCCACTCCCGCACGGCCAACCAATTCCACAAACGGCAGCCAGGTCAGATCGGCGCGGGTGATATCACCTCCCATAAGATAGGTTCCCCCACGGGACGCGCCGCGTTGTTCCAAACGGTCTAATTCCGCCAAGACACCGGCCAACGCATCCGACACCTTATCCGGATCCCGCTTTTCGGGCGCGACCATAAACACATTTTGCGCGACTGTGGTCAGTACACCGCCGAAATAGATCAGACACTCCATTTCTGCAACCCGCATGTGTCCCCTATCGCCAAAATCCGCCGGCACCAAAGCTGGCTCGGGATAACGGTCTTCGAGATATTCGACAATCGCCTGAGATTCGTAGAGGAGGAGGTCACCGTCTTCTAATACTGGCACCCGCCCGCGCGGATTTCGTGCCAAATGCTCCGGAGACTGCAGATCACCATCCACCCGGCTAAGGGTGACCAATTTATAATCTACGCCCTTCTCGGTCAGCACCAACTCCGTCCGCCGCACAAACGGCGAACCGGACATGCCGTATATTTTCATCATTAGCCACCTTTCCGACTGTAAGATACGACACCCACAAACACCACGTTATAACAATTTGGCAATTGAACATGGCAATGGATCTTAATTAAGTTGCATAGAAACAAAGAGGTTTTGGAATGAAAGTCCTACAAACTTTGCCGCAGGGTGATCTTAATGATGTGCCGTCAGCTGCAAAAGCTGCGGAGGCCTTGGGTTTCGATATGGTCATCACTATGGAGAATCGCCACGATCCATTTTTGTCTCTTGGGGTTGCCGCAGTTGAAACGGAGAGGATAAAACTTGGTACCGCAATTGCTATTGCATTTGCTCGTAGTCCGATGGTTGTCGCCAATTCGTGCTGGGACCTCCAGGTAGCAAGTAAAGGGCGGTTCATTCTTGGTATCGGCCCACAAATTCGGCCACATAATGAGAAACGATTTTCTATTTCTTGGTCACCTCCCGTACCGCGAATGCGAGAATACGTAATGGCGCTCAGGGCAATTTGGCGCAGTTGGGAAATTGGAGAAAAGCTACGCTTTGAGGGTGAGCATTATACTTTTACGCTTATGACACCAAATTTTGTCCCACCGTCGACTGGGCAGGTTCCGGTGCCGATAACAATGGCAGCTGTTGGAGAACATTCTTTGAGGCTCTCGGGAGAAGTCTGTGATGGCGTTCGTCTCCATCCATTCTGCACGCGAGCTTACCTTGAAGATATAGTAATGGCACGAATCAATGAAGGGTTGGACAAAACTGGTCGTACGAGAGGCTCTTTTGAAGTGACAGGCGGTGGATTCATTGCAACTGGGGAGACTGAAGAAGAGGTCGATAAAGTCGCTGAATGGGTCCGTCATCGGATAGCTTTTTACGGTTCGACACCGAGCTATTGGCCAGTCTTCGAGCATCATGGTTGTGGAGATTTAGGTCGCAAACTTAATAGGATGACAAAGGCGGGTAAATGGGACGAAATTGCAAGTGAAATCCCGGATGATGTTCTTCATTTATTCGCCGTGATAGCTCCCTATGGACAACTCGAAAATGCCATCATTAAACGATTTGGTGGTGTGGTGGATGCTATTTACGCGAGCACCTCGCAGGATATTCGGCCACAAATCCCATCGGATGTCCTGCAAGACATTGCTCGCATTCCAACAACTTTTAACGGGTTCAAAACAAACTGGTAATATCATCGGTTCGATGTAGAAGGCCGAACGTCGCTCTTTAATCGGGTCCTGGTACTGGTTGTAAGGCGCCGCCAAGACCACCGATACCAGAATCGATGACCAAAAAATGACGGTTCCAATACAAAGAAAGCGAAGTTTCACGTTTAGCACTCCTTTCTGGGGGTATCTGTCTTTTCAGTCTCGGTCATTCCTTCCAAAACGGCTTGTTCATCTCGAAGTTGGCTTGGCCGGATGTCATTCCTATATCGGCAAGGTTGCGTGAGGTGACACGCGCCAGTGCGTTCCGTTCCCGAGTCCTGCGCTGCCATGTTTTCCGCAATGTCTGAAATTGCCGCCAGATCGTGTCTTGGGCCGAAGGTTTATCACTTATCCAATAATTTCTCATGTGAAAATGGTCGTAAAAAGCCATTATATTGTTCCTCTCTTCCTCAGCCAACAAAACCGGCACGTGACCAAGGCGAGGGAGGGAAGTCGCGTCGATCACGTGCTGTAGCACCATGCCTCAGGGGTTAGGAGCCCGACCCTTATCAACGTTATTGCTGCAATTGACAAACGACAATTGTTTCCTGATGATATGTTAAAATATCATGTGAAAATTTTGTTATGTCTTATCGCTTGCCTTCTCTGAACGGACTGCGTGCCTTTGAGGCTGCGGCGCGCCATATGAGTTTCACCCTGGCGGCCGAGGAGCTGAACGTCACCCAAACAGCGGTCAGCCACCAAATTCGCAGGCTGGAAGAGTATTTTTCCAAGCCGTTGTTTATTCGCCGCAATCGCAACCTGGAACTCACGCCGGACGCTGCCGAATATCTCTCGGTTATTGGCAGGGCTTTTGATGGGCTTCGTGCCGGGACGGATAAATTTGCTGAAGAACAGGACAGCGGCATTCTGACTATAACAACGGTAACTTCCTTCGCCGTGAAATGGCTGATCCCAAAACTGGCTGAGTTCCAGGCCCTGCACCCCGCTATCGAAGTTCGCATCTCGACTTCCCTGAATATTGTCGACCTACAACATGACGACATCGACCTCGCTATTCGTTTCGGTGCCGGTGACTGGCCGGGAATGGTGGCAGAGCATTTGCTGGAAGAGGACATTTTCCCGGTCTGCAGCCCTGGACTACTGGAAGGTAGACACGCACTGAAAAGCCCGCAGGACCTTGTACATCACACTCTGCTCCACACAACGCTGCGTCCGGACAACTGGCGTTTGTGGCTCACCGCCGCTGGCGTGCCGACCGATCCGGAAGACGAAAACCATATTAACCCGGTGAGCGGACCAATGTTCGACCAAACTCTCATCACCATTCAGGCAGCTGTGGACAGTCTCGGTGTCGCCATCGTCAGCGGTGAGTTTGTGGAGCGGGATTTGGAAGAGGGTCGTCTGGTGCGCCCCTTTGACGTGAGTTTAACGACTCAGGCGGCCTATTATCTTGTGAGCCCCGCAGAAACAGCAGAAACTCCAAAAATCAAAGCGTTCAGAGCGTGGTTGCAGGACGTCGTATCATAGTAATTATGGGTCCCGTCAATCGCTTTGCAAGCTGGGCTATGATACGTAGCTAGCTAACTGATACTCGCTTGGTGGTGCCCGGTCCCCGCAGCAGAGTATCCACGGCACCTGGATCATGTACCCGTGGACCGGCGCAGTGGTTCACCGGTACATTGCCCGGGGGCTCGGGCTCCTAATTCACTAACTAAATTGCAGTAATGCCTGGTCTGTCCGATCGGATCGGTGGGGATCAGCTTGCCCTTTTGTCTCTATCCTCCAAAAGTTCCAGCCATTGCAGGTCGGGGTCTTTTGTATCAAGGTGCCGACCTGGTGGATGGAGCTGCTGTTGTCTCGTCCAGTTCCCGATTCCCTCTGATTAAGAGATATGAGGGTTCCGAGGGGCTGCATAAAGGAGGGATGTTGCGCATGCCTAGTTTCGATATTGTTTCCCGCACTAACCTTTCCGAAGTTAGCAATGCCGTGCAAGGCGCGACCCGTGAAATTGGGACGCGTTATGATTTCAAAGGCAGTAAGTGCTCCATCGAACACGTTGACACCGTTTTAACCGTGAACGCGGACGATGATTTTAAACTGAAACAAGTGTGCGAGTTGCTCAAGGGCCATATGGGAAAACGCAAGGTTAACATTTCCGCGTTTGAATTTGGTAATCCTGAGAAGGCTTCAGGCAATTCGCTACGCCAAACCATTACTATTAAGCAGGGCATCGATCGAGAATTGGCGCAGCAGATAGTCAAGGCAATGAAGAGCGCTAAATTGAAGGTACAGACTGCTATTCAAGGTGATGAGTTGCGTATCTCCGGAAAAAAACGTGATGGTCTGCAGGACGCAATTACCTTGATCAAAGAACTCAAGATTAGCCATCCATTGCAATATGTGAATTTTCGTGACTGATGATGGAAACCAGATCAATTGGGATCTTGTGAAGAAAACACGTGATAGTATCCTTGAGTAGGTAGGCTCGCCGAGTTTAGCCATCTATTTGCGATACGTATCAGGAGATGAACCAATGATTTTCATTGCTTCGCCACCGCCCCAGACGCAACCGTTTTTTTTGTCAGCGCGGTGGGTTGAAGTGGGGAGTGCAGCGGAACAGACGCCACATGCACGAGGAGCGGTGAACAGGCGCAGGGGTCCTCCTACGATCAATTAACGACTATCATCGCCACCGGGGTCCCAACGGACGTGGGTTGTTCAGGTTCAGTATTGCCATGACTCCTGCGTCTCACTCCTCTCCAAACAGAGCGTGGTTGCAGGCCGTCATATCCTGCTAATCATGAGTCCCGTCAATCACTCTGCAAGCTAGGCTATGATGCGTAGCTAACTGACTGATACTCGGTTGGTGGTGCCCGGTCCCCGTAGCAGTAACCACGGCACCTGGATCATGTACCGGTGAACAAGCTTAAGGGTACACGGACTAATGCCTGTAATGCCCAGGATCCCAGGGGCTCAACAAGGACTACCTCTATTTTCGGTATTTCACTCAATGAAACTGTGTTTTATTTAAGTTGACATGAGTTCACCACAATTGTAAAACCTGGGCCGCTAACTCAATCTCACAATGGCAAGATCGCACTGCGCTGGCTTCACGTTTTGAACCCTCCCTCCAAAACAACGGTCAACGCTTCCTCGCCTTTTCCCTGAACAGGGAAAAAGGCGAGGCCTTTTCTGCCGGGAAGAGACCCCGAATAGGAGTGACAGACGTGAAAATTCGCTTTCTTATAATTGGATTCGTTGTTTTTTTGTCATCGATGCTGGTATCGTTAGTTTCGGCTGCCCCTTACAACCAGTACCAGAACCCCACTAAAGAACAACGTATCGTGGCTTACGCGTGGCTGTACGGTGAGGCGCTGAGTGGAAATGAAATTGCGAAACGAAATCTTAAAGTGCTTGAACGGATCTATGGACCCGCTTTAACTGATCTATCAAAACGCGCGGCAAGAGAGTGGCAAAGCAAATTGATAGTTGGTCATCTAAATGTGAAGGATGATCCTGAAGGAGCGTATAGTGGGTTAAGCACGGTTCCTACCATCCATGATCCTTTGGGTGATGAGCTATGGCCAGACTTTCGTCCTGTTGCTAGAGAGCAAGAGGGTGATATGAGGGGGTCTCCTGCTTCTGCTGACTCTGGAAATGCTTCCGTTATTTCAAGAGCGAAAGAGTACGTAAGCGATCTTTATAGCCAAGCTAAAAATTTAACAGGAAATGTCCTTAGATCACCAGTTATTAGCCCTGAGAGCCCTTCTTTTAAAGTCGTAACTGCTGGAGCCGACATTGAAAAATGGATGAAGAAAAGTGTCGTTGTTTCGCCGACAGTAGAATATTCAATAATCAGTTTTGGACTTACGCAGCAGCCGATGGCCCACCTTGTGAGTGCATGGGCGCTTGGAAACAGCGAAAAGGCTAAACCGCTGGTTCGAGGTGCTGGGGCGCTCGAATAGTAGGCCGTCACCCGTAACAAAAGACCATTCTCTGAGCAGAAACAGAATTTGTAGGGAGACCGCAATTCCCAAATTAAGGCGGGGGACAGGATGCAAATGGCCTATGTGGCCACACGCATCACGTCCGACACACGAATATTGTGATCAAGATCGCGTCTCAGGTCGACCATATTGCCAACAGCACTACTCTATTTCTGTTCGCAATAGAGACGAAAAACCAGGCAGGGCATTCGTCCCACGGCGGTCTGCAGCGTAATGGCGGCCCAGCTATGTGGCATATAGGGAAGCAAGTAAACAGTCACGTTAACGGTGCGAGGAATGGACTTGCACCGTCAGGTGACCAACCGGCCGTACAACAATGACTGTCTCGTTTTCAGATATCAAAGAAGCAGCCAAGCAGCATGGCGACGCCATTCTTCATACACAATGCTGCCCGTCTCATCCCCTGACGCAATGCACGGGAATAGAAATCTATGTGAAGTATGAAAACAGACAGCATACAAGTGCATTCAAAGTGCGTGGGGCACTCACTAAGTTGCTGACTCTGTCAAAGAAACAAAGAAGTGTAGGTGTCGTTGCGATGTCGGCGGGTAACCATGCACAAGGGGTTGCCTACAATGCGAAACGGCTTGGGATCCCGGCTACGATTGTTATGCCGGATAGCACACCTTTCACGAAGGTGCGTAATACAACAATCCTTGGTGCAAATGCTGTTATCGAAGGAGCGACCCTCAACGAGGCAGCACAACACGCTGAAACACTGGCAAGCAAGCAGGGGCTCATTTTTATCCATCCCTTCAACGACAAGTGCGTGATTTCTGGTCAGGGAACAATTGCGCTGGAAATGTTAGCTGACGTCCCTGACCTAGATGTTCTAGTCATTCCGGTTGGTGGGGGAGGACTAATTGCAGGTTGTGCGATTGCAGCCAAAAGTGTTCGTCCATCTATAAAGATTGTTGGTGTAGAGCCCGAACTTTACCCATCCCTGACCAATGCGCTGAATGGGGAGACCAGACCTTGTTCCGGTTCAACTCTTGCGGAAGGAATTGCGGTAGCGGAAATCGGCGATATCCCTCTCTCTTTAATCAGAGGGAATGTCGATGAGGTGTTGACTGTATCCGAAGCGGCGATTGAAAATGCAGTCGCCATGTTTGCTCTCCATGACAAGGTGGTTGCGGAGGGGGCTGGGGCCGCAGGATTAGCCGCCTTACTGGAACATCCGCAGCACTTTTTTGGCAGAAAGGTGGGCCTGATCCTTTGCGGAGGCAACATCGATGCTCGAATGTTGTCTTCCGTCCTTATGCGAAACATGGTGCGCTTTGGGCAGGTAATCACGCTCAGTATCGCGATGCCGGACAAACCGGGTCAGCTGCACGCTGTATCCGGAATTTGTGCGGATGCTGGTGCCAATGTGTTGGCGGTAGAGCACAGCCGTTTTGCGATGGATTTAGCTGCGAGTTCAGCCCGTTTAGATATAACGATTGAGACGAGAGATCAGGCGCACGCTGAGGGAGTGATAAAAAAAATCAAATCGGCAGAGTTCTCTGTCTCCGTGAAAGAGCTGACGAAGTGAAGGATCATCAGGCAAAAGGTCGGAGATTCAGTTTCCGCAACTCGCATTGATTATACCAATTGTTCACGAGTAGTTGATGAGGCATTAAATAATGGCCGAACCGGCGCATGATATTGTCGTTGTTGGTGGAGGTGCCGGTGGATTAGAACTGGTGACGGCGTTAGGTAAAGCACTGGGTCATCGCGATCGCGCTAGGATCACGCTGGTCGACCAATCCTTGACTCATCTCTGGAAGCCGCTTTTGCATCAGATCGCAGCCGGAACGCGGCCGGCCGGCGAGGACGAAGTTAATTATCTTATTCACGCTAAGCAAAACGGGTTCCGATTCATGTTGGGAAGTCTTGCCGGACTTGATCGATCAAAAAAACTCATTGAGTTGGCGTCGATGCAAGACGACAAGGGCGAACAGATGGTTCCCGCCCGATCACTAAGCTACAGCACTTTGGTTATTGCTATTGGCAGTGTGTCTAATGATTTTGGAGTCTCGGGAGTGGCCGAGCACTGCTATTTTCTTGACACACGGAAGGAGGCGGAGAGGTTCCACCGGCACCTGTTAGAAACCTGTATACGCATTGACACACGAGCAAGCCGGAGCATGACTGATGCCGTTAACGTAGTAATTGTTGGCGCAGGTGCGACTGGAGTTGAACTCGCTGCCGAATTGAGAGAGGGGGTCTCTAATTTAGTGGAGTTTGGGCTTGACCGGATCGATCCGCATGAGAGCATCTCGATCACCCTTTTGGAAGCTGGGGAACGAATTTTACCCCAGCTTCCTCGCCGCCTATCAAAAGCTGTAGCAGCTCGCCTAAATCATCTGGATGTCAAAGTTGTGACGGGAGAACAAGTAACAGAAGTGGGCTCGCAAGATATTCGAATGGCTTCAGGCGACCGACTGCCTGCCGATATTGTCGTCTGGACTGCGGGCATTAAGGCGCCGGATATCTTGCGAGAACTTGATGGGCTTGAAGCGAACCATATTGGTCAGTTGGTGGTTCATCCGTCGCTGCAAGCCACGAGAGACGACGACGTTTTCGCCATCGGCGATTGCGCCGATTGCAGCTTGTCTATCGGAGATTTAACACGCAGGGTGCCGCCTCGTGCGCAGGCAGTTCGGCAACAGGCGGAACATATCGTCCGGACGATAAAAGGTAAATTTGGGAATAGGCCTCCATTGAAATTCGAGTACAACGATTACGGGTCACTTGTTTCCCTGACTTCCAAGAGCGCAATAGGAGCTCTTATGGGAAGGATTTTGGGCCGGTTCACGCTCGAAGGGTGGCTTGCGCGATTCGCATACCGGTCTCTGTATCGGTCTCATCAACTCAAACTGCATGGCCCTATTCAAACTGCACTGTTGGTCAGTGGTCAGACGATAATGCGAAGGACGCGACCACGGTTGAAGCTCCATTAATTTTCATATAAGTCAGACGCGTCGTAGGGGGACAGAATCGCGCATCACGGAGTGTTAACTACGGCAATCTTGGATTATACCATGATCATCGTTTGCTTTTGTTTGGGTGGACAAGCGATCGAACCTAAGATGCAGAAAACACAACAGTCCCCTGCCGTCGGATGAAGTGTCGCGCCGCAATCATCACAAATATACAAAAGCAAACATGAGTCGACTGGCATCGGCTTCCTTTTTTTTGCAGAGGCCGGTATTCGCTTCCTCTACGCACGCCGCTAAATCGTGCGGTAGTTTGTCATCGATGGCGTTGAGAACTTCCGGTCGGTTCAAAGTGATCCGACCGCCCTTTTCGTAGGTAACCGTTGACATCGCAGTCCTCTCTGTAAGCCGATGCAATACTACAGAATTGTTGCATCCGCTTAGCAATTGCTACTATTTTGCTTCAAAGAATGTCCGTGGCCACTCAGCGCGCGACGCTGGGCGTGTTCAGTTATGCGGGAGTAAAAATGACTGTCAGAATTGAGAAACGGGACAATGTTTGGGCGATCGTCCAGAGCCGGCCTGAGGCGCGCAATGCGGTCACCCCCGAAACAGCGGCCTTGTTAAGCGAAGCGTTCGAGGAATTCGAGCGAAGCGAGGAAGCGCGCGTCGCCGTCTTTTTCGGAGAAGGTGGCGCATTTTGCGCTGGATGGGATCTGAAGTACGCTGCGTCCCTGACCACCGAAGATTTTGAAAAGAACATTGCCGAGAAACGCGGTTTCCAGGTCGGTGCTGGTCCGGTGCCCCGCGCGCTCATGGGACCGACGCGCATGGAGTTCAACAAGCCTGTGATTGCCGCAATCAACGGGCCAGCGGTCGCCGGGGGCATGGAGCTTGCCCTGCTTTGCGATATGCGTGTCATGGGCGAGAGCGCCTATATGGGGGTCTATTGCCGCCGATGGGGTGTTCCGTTGATAGACGGCGGAACCGCCCGATT
Source organism: uncultured Alphaproteobacteria bacterium (assembly GCA_913044255.1). Lineage (GTDB taxonomy): Bacteria > Pseudomonadota > Alphaproteobacteria > UBA7887 > UBA7887. The sequence continues at coordinate 2,513 of CAJWOI010000007.1, read as the reverse complement.
GCCCCGTCTGGTCGGTCAGGGGAAAGCATTGGACCTTGTGTTGACTGGACGCAAAGTCACCGCGCAGGAATGCTACGAGATTGGGCTATGTGAACGGGTGGTGCCCGATGATGAGGTGCGACAAGTCGCCGAGGAAATCGCACATGAGATATCCCGATTTCCCCAGGCAACTATGCTGGCGGACCGCCGATCCGTTATCGACGGGTATGGCCTTTCGTTGCGAGATGCGATGAAGCAGGAATGGTCTAACGCGATCGACACCTTGCGCCAAGAAGGCATAGCGGGCGCCGGTCGGTTTAGTAAAGGCGCTGGCCGGCACGGCGACTTCGATAACATTTGAGATTAGGCAAAGGCGGCTTACAGCGATAAAGATTCATTGCATGCAAAAGCTCCGAAACGAGTTCCATGGGCCATTTCCCAGGGGCCCGGGCTCGTAATTCATTATCAAGGTTGCAGTAACGATTGGTCGGCTTGGGTGGGTCGGCGGGGTGGCTGCTCTCCGTGGTCAAGCTCAACCAAATCCTACGTTCTATTTATCGCAAAGTCTGTAATCGGCGCGGCTGGATCCGCTCCGTAGGGGCACAAAAGTCCACGAAATATCGATCGTAGCGAAATAGTACAATGTGGAATTGACAGTATCAAGTGACAGGAGTGATATAAACTAAACAACGTCGCCACTGGCGAGCAAACCAGTGAGGAACTTGCCTGAAACATAGAAGGCTCAATCGAAGAATATTTGGCTTCAACGAGCAGACGGAAAAACAAAGAACAAACCGCCGTTGCAGATGATAGGTAGAACGAAACATGCTGCTCAGAACGAAGGCCAATGCCCGACTTTATCACCTAGGGACCTATCCCTTGGAGACACTGCCACGGGACGCCGGCATAATTGAGCATGAAACGGCAAAGGGTCCTGTTGTTGTAGCGCGCCACGGCGGCGGCCCAAAGGGACCGTTGGCAAAGGCGTTGCGTGACTATCTAGATATCTTTGTCGACAACGCAGTGCGAGAACCGGCGGCATCTAAGGCGCCGGTTCCAGACGATAACCATCGCCGCATGGTGGATGTTAAAGGTTATAGCTGTTTCATGAACGCGTCCCAGGTTGGGATTTGCCGGATACCCGACAACGCTTGGTGCACCGATGGTGACAGACAGGCACACCATGACTTCGCTGTCGTTTTGCTGCTTGCCCATGGCAGGGTACCGGAAACAGGCAATCCTGCCCGTGCTTGGATCGAACCAGCGGTCGGGGATGCAGCGGACGCCCGCATCGGCGGCATCGCCGTCTGCTTGGCCGGCCATATCTCGCAACTCGGCTGGTCGGCGGAACCTCACGTAATGGGAGCTGGTTCGGTTGATGCGAAACGTTTGGCGGTGTTAGCCGGCTTGGCCGTGAGGGATGACGTCACCAGCAAATTGCACAATCCCTTCATCGATAACTTTTCCCTAGCGGTGGTTACGACCGATTACGAGCTGGAAACGGACGAGCCGCTGGCATCATCTGCGCTTGGGGAAAAGGGTCTGTCCCATTGGTTTGGAATCAACGGCGCAACCTCCGGCCGGGAACGCAACCGCCGGGCCAAACGTGCAACCCATCTTGGTAACTATCCGATGGAGACGGTGCAAAGGGTGGACCGTCCCACTACTCTTATCTTGGATGACGAGGTACCCCGGGTGCCTAAGCGTGCCGCTTTTTTTGACCGGGCCCTGCGTGGTGATCTAGGTGCGAAGGCGCAACGCGAACGCCAGCGTTTCGCTTTCAAGCAGCCTCATACTGCAGGCATGATGCCATCCATGCGCTCCATGGTCCCTGAGCAAGATGGTCCAGTAAAGGCTTTCGTTGACCACGAACCGTTCGGAGATCCGGCCGCCAACAGCAAGGCGTTGAAATCACTGTCTTACTTTTTGGGCGCCGATGTTACCGGGATCTGCGAGGTACCGGACTATGCCTGGTTTTCCCACGGTGCTGGCGGCGAGCCGATGGAGATCAAGCACAAATACGCCGTGGTGATACTGATCGATCAAGAATTTGATACCATGGAAGGGGCGTCGGGCGACGACTGGATCTCCGGCACCCAGTCGATGCGGGCCTATTTACGCGGGGCGGAGATCGCCGGAGTAATGGCTGAAACCCTGCGACAGGAAGGTTTTTCCTCGCGGGCCCAGACAAATGTGGACAGCGATGTGCTGCACATACCACTGATGTTGCTGGCAGGATTAGGTGAACTTTCTCGGATTGGAGAGTTGGTCCTGAACCCCTTTGTTGGCCCACGCCTGAAAACGGTAGTGATGACAACGGACATGCCGCTGGAACCGGACAGGCCCATCGACTTCGGTTTGCAGTATTTCTGCAACAATTGCACCAAATGCGCCCGTGAATGCCCCTGTGACGCGATTTCCTGGGGTGATAAGGTGATGTTCAACGGTTACGAAATGTGGAAACCGGACGCGGACCGTTGCGCCCGGTATCGCCTGACCAATGTCCGCGGTTCGGCTTGCGGCCGTTGCATGAA
>CAJWOI010000006.1 GCA_913044255.1 uncultured Alphaproteobacteria bacterium | reverse complement strand
GCGGTCCGGCGTGGCTTCATCGCAGCGGGCGGAGAAATTGTCGGAGAGGAGTACCCGCCGCTTCGGGAAACTAAGGATTTTGCGCCGTATCTTGCCAAAGTTAAAGCAAGTCACCCCGATGCGCTGTATGTGTTCTTTGCAGGGGGTCTCGCCATCCAATTTGTAAAGCAGTACGACGCCTTTGGACTTAAGGGCGAGATACCATTGACTGGTGCTGGGTGGCTAACATCTCCTTTGTTCTTGCCAGCACAGGGCACGGCTGCCGTAGGTTTTACGGGCGCGCTTAACTACGTCCCGACCATCGATTCGGACGAAAACAGGTCATTTCAGGCCACTTTCAGTGAGAAACACCAACGAACTGCTTCCGAATTCACGGTACAAGGTTTTGACACTGGGCGCCTAATAGTCGAGGCCCTTAAAGTTACCGGAGGTGAAACTGATGACAAGAGCGCTTTAGTGGATGCTATTCATGGGGTTCGGTTTACTGGTCCCCGCGGACCGTTCCGGATAGATCCTGCTACCAATAATGTTATTCAGGATATCTACATATTTGAGATGCGACAGGTTGGTTACAACATTCGGCATGTAGTTATTGATAAAATTGAGAATGTTCAGGATCCTCCGAACGGCTGCAAAATGTAATTACTGAAATTTCCCAAGTGTTTTTGGACCCGACTTTTCTGGCAATTCAGTTTCTGAATGGTCTGCAGTTGGCTAGCTTACTGTTTTTGCTTTCTGTCGGGCTGTCTGTCGTGTATGGGCTAATGAATTTCATCAATCTGGCTCATGGAACCCTGTATATGCTGGGCGCTTATATTGGGCTTTCTGTTGCCCGGGGTAGTGACTCGTTTTGGCTTGCTTTGATCGTAGCTCCCATCTTTATCGCTGCTTTGGCAGCAGTTTTTTATGCCTTACTGTTGCGTCGTATGCAGGCAGCGAGCCCAATGAAGCAAATTTTGGTGACGTTTGGTTTGATTTATGTGGGGCTAGATGTGGTTCGTTATATCTGGGGAGATTATAGCCATTCGATTCCCACACCAAATGTCTTTGCGGGTTCAGTCCATTTATTGGGCGAAGTATATCCCAGCTATCGATTGTTCATGATTGGTCTCGGTTGGTTTGTTTTTGTTGCTCTTTATTTTGGGCTGGAACGCACTCGCCTTGGTGCAGTCGTGCGAGCCGGTGTAGATAACCGAGAGGTTGCGATGTCACTAGGCTTGAATATTGAGCTCGCATTCTTTTTAGTGTTTTGCCTGGGTTGTGGGTTGGCGGGCCTAGCTGGTGTGATCGCTGCTCCCGTTTTGTCTGTGTATCCGGGCATGGATATGTCGATTTTAGTTTTAACTCTGATTGTGGTCGTCATAGGAGGGCCTGGAAGCCTTAGGGGGGCGGCGTTGGGTGCATTCCTGATTGGAATGTTCGAGACGTTCGGCCAGGTATTCTTCCCGGCCATTGCGAGCGTCATCGTTTATGCGTTGATGGCCGTAATTCTTTTGACCCGTCCAGGTGGCTTGCTTCCGGTGCGGCCAAGTTAAAGACATTGATGGTAAAACAAACGTCTTCACGCAATCGTAATGTTGCTGCCGCGATACTGTTGCTCCTTGCAATAGTGTCGTGGTCGCAGGTTGACCTTTTTGGCCATGAGTTACTGGCACAGATCGCCATCTTGGCAATTTTTGCGATGAGCCTTGATCTCATAGCTGGGTACACTGGACTGGTATCACTCGGTCATGCAGCTTTTTATGGCGTCGGTGCATATGCGACGGCGGGACTTGCCAGCGTGGCGGGTTGGCCGATGTGGGCTGTCGTACCTTCGGCGATGTTGTTGTCGGCATTATTGGCTGCAGTCGTTGGCCTGTTTGCCGTGCGTCTGATAGGGGTATTTTTCATTATGATCACACTTGCGATTGGAGAATTGGTTCATGCTTTCGCTTTTCGCAGTCGCACCTTTGGGGGCGACGATGGTCTAGGCGGAGTGCCGCGATCAAACCTTGATGCGATTGGGGTTAATTTGTTGGACCCTGCTCATTTTTCGTTATTCACAGTGATTATCGCAGTGCTGGTATATCTTGTATTGGCTCGTGTGGTAGATTCCCCGTTCGGGCAGGTATTGACGGGCATCCATCAAAACGAACTGAGGATGCGTGCGCTCGGATGTCCAATCAGGCGCTATAAATTAATAGCATTCGTACTTTCCGCTTTATTTGCTGGTTTAGCCGGGTCACTTACGGCTCAGCACAATAACTTTGTTTCTCCTGAATTATTGACCTGGACTACTTCCGGTGAGGCGCTGATTGTGGTGATCATTGGTGGTATTGGCAGTTTGGTTGGCCCAGCCGCGGGCGCTTCTGTATTTGTGATGCTCAGTCACCAACTAAGCAGTCTCACTGATTACTGGATGTTTTTTATGGGTTTATTCTTTGTCACCGTAGTGTTGTTTGCGGGCGACGGTCTTTACGGCTTGTTCGGACGTCTTTCCCGGGTGTTAAGCAATGTTGGCCGTTGAAAAACTCAACAAAGCGTTCGGTGCATTGCAGGTGGCCCGTGATATTTCGTTTCACATCGAAAAAGGTGCGCGACACGCAATAATTGGTCCCAATGGTGCCGGAAAGACTACCCTGTTTGATCTTTTGACTGGGGCAATCAAAGCGGATTCCGGACGCATACTATTTTCCGGAGAGAACATTACGCGTGCGGGCATGGATGTTCGTGCTCGTGCCGGCATGGCACGTTCGTTTCAACAAAACAATTTATTCGCGGACATGACTGTATCCGAAAATCTTCTGACGGCCCTTGTGGTGGCGCGTGGGTATGGTTGCAAGATGTGGAATCGCTTTGTGGGTTCCGACAAACTGGCCACAGATGTCATCAAAAGCGCAGCAAAAATCGGACTAGCTGATGCGCTTTCTGAACCGGCATCTGGCCTTTCCTACGGCATGCAACGGCAGTTAGAGGTTGGATTGGCAATGGCTTCGGATCCAAAACTTTTACTGCTGGACGAGCCCACGGCGGGAATGAGTCCGGAAGAGACCAAACTCATGCTAGCGCTGGTTGCCAGTCTTCCTGTAAGTCTCACGGTTGTAATTATCGAACATGATATGGATGTGGTGTTTCAAATGGCGCAACAAGTTACTGTCTTGGATGATGGCGCGGTATTATTTGAGGGTACTCCGGATGCTGTTCGCCATTCCGACGTCGTACGGGCCCGTTATCTGAAACGTGCAAAATGAAAGAGCCATTACTCTTTGTAAAGGATTTGCATGCTTGGTACGGCGATAGCCATATTTTACAAGGTGTCTCATTGTCTGTGTGGAAGGGCGGCGCGTCGGTAATTCTCGGGCGGAACGGGGCGGGGAAGACGACTGCACTTAAAACAATTATGGGCTTAGTCCAGCGGCACAGTGGTTTGGTGCGTCTGGAAACTCTGCGACTTGATGAACTGCCAGCATACCGAGTAGCACGAGCGGGGGTTGCTTACGTGCCGGAAACGCGGGGTGTGTTTCCTTCCTTAACGGTTCAGGAGAACCTAACCGTGAGCGCCCGCACGACACAAGGTGATTGGAGTATGGAGCGTGTTTTTGACACATTTCCGAGACTGGCTGAACGGCGTGGGCACAAGGGCAAATGGTTGTCTGGGGGCGAGCAGCAAATGCTTGCTATTGCTCGTGCTTTAATGACGAACGGTCGATTGTTGATGCTTGATGAGCCTACCGAAGGACTTGCTCCAAATATTGTTGAAGAGCTGAACAATCTGTTGCGTGACTTGTTAGACGATGGCTTGTCATTATTACTGGTCGAACAAAATTTTGAGTTTGCCACTAACTTGTCGAATGAGATTTATGTCCTCGGAAAGGGTCGGGTGCAGTGGTCGGGTAGCGCTTCCGACTTGATAGAAAATGGAGATGTTACACGTACCTGGCTAGGCGTATAGCCAACTCTAGCAAATAAAGACGGAGATAATGAAGAAAATATATTTCGAAGATTTCAAGGTTGGTCAGGTGATTGAGCTTGGCTCTTGTACCGTTAGCAAGGAGGAAATCGTCTCGTTTGCCCGTAGGTTTGATCCGCAACCTTTTCATGTTGACGAAATTGCTGCGGGAGAAAGTATTTATGGTGGTTTAATTGCGAGTGGTTGGCATACGGGGTCCCTATTTATGCGTCTTCTTTACGATGGACTGTTGTCGCGTGCGGCCAGCATGGGTTCCCCAGGTCAGGACGAACTGCGTTGGCCCAATCCCGTCAGGCCCGGCGATACGCTGAGTGCTCGTGGCTTGGTAAAAGAATTGATCCCGTCTCGCTCCAAACCGGACCGGGGCTTGGTCCGGACTGTCTATGAAGTATTCAACCAAGACGGAGATACCGTGATGACAATGCGTGGTCTTGGTATGTTCCGAAAACGCATAACGAAAAACACCTAACGTAGTGAGTTGTCCTTTCTACGCGATAGTTATTTCACATGTCCGTTTTAGATTAGTAGTTTGAGAGAAATCAGGATTCTGCCTGATTTGCTGTTCTCACCCCGATCATAGAATCGCGACTCACTAGCTCTTTCAGCTTCTGTTCCGTCCATCCCTCCGTTCCGGCAGGACGAGCTGGGAGCACAAGATAACGCATGTCAGCCGTTGAATCGTGGACCCGGACAGTCACAGAATTAGGCAAAAAAGTTCCAAATTCTGCTAGTACTACGCGGGGCTCCTTTACTGCACGAGAGCGATAGGCTGTTTTCTTGTACCAATCGGGTGGTAGGCCCAAGACATTTCGTGGGTAACAAGAACAAAGTGTGCATACGATGAGGTTGTGCGTCGTTTCATTGTTTTCCACCACGATTAGGCGAGTGCCGTCAACCGGGATACCGAGTTCTTCTGCTGCTGCGGAACCATCTGAAAGCAGCCGCCTTTTGTAGTCCGAATCAACCCAGGCCCGGGCCACCATCCGTGCTCCCAGTGCGGGACCCCGCGCTTCCATTTCTTTGATTGTGGCCTGGATCTGTTCGTCGGTCAGGATACCTTTTTCTGTCAAAAGCTCCTGCACTGCCACTGCCATGCATTGGTATTGAGCAAGGCGTTTGGCGTCGATGGTAGGGCCATGGGGGTGATCATGCGGCATTCATCTGTCCTAGGAAGTTGGTGTGAGCCAGTGCTCATAAATTTCGATGTCCAATGTGTCCGTTAAAGTTCCCTCGTAATCGGACCATACATGACTCTGCAAAAATCGAACCCTGTAGAGCGGTTGTTTTGGGAGGCCATCACCCCCGTAGGCAAGAGTTTCAGGATTACGAAATGATCCACACAGTCGTTCAATCACTCCGGTTTTTCCGCGGATATATGATGGTGTGCGCATATGTCCTCGGGCATCTCGATTTGAGACCACAACGGGATCCCCTATTTTAAATGCTGTTCTCATAGCGGCGTTTTACGGGCTGCAATTGTTGCCATTCGGTCTTTGAGTTCTGTTGATGTTATAATTTTTTTTTCAACAAGAATTTTTGAAATCGACGCAATCCAACGTTCGTAATAGCTTAGCTCTTTGTATGCATTTATCTCGAGGGATTCGATGCCCCTTCGAAGTTCATCCACGCGCATTATTTGTTTTTTACCCACGAGAAGCACCAGGAGTGCGTCTATGCGTTTTTCCCACAGGGCGTAATCATGTTCGGATAGCTTTATCCGATCGTCGGGAAGACCACCAATGTCGTGGACACCACGTGTCATACAATCATTCTTTTCTTTATCCTTATGTAAAAAAAAGTTCTACAGAGAACTGCAGCAGCGTAATTCTTTTACTGTTTGTATCAAGCAAATTCGAGGTCTATGAAAAAAAACTTTAACAATCTTCCCTGACAAAATCTTTTATTGCCAACCCAATTTCGTCCGGAGAATCTTCCTGGACAAAATGCAGTCCCTTGACAGTGACCTCCCTTTGGTTTGGCCATGAGCGACAAAATTTCCGTTGTTCCCCAACCAATATGCTGCCGGGCTCACCATTAATAAATAGTTTAGGGATGTTGTTTTGGCACATCCACCGACTATACGCATCGACAATTGAGACCACGTCTGTTGGCTCTCCTCCTACGGGTATCTGACGAGGCCAAGTGAGTGTTGGGCGACGTGATTCTCCAGGTTTAAGAAAGGGTTTGCGGTAAACCATCATTTCCTCTTCGCTGAGATCGCGCAGTACGGAGGCAGGTAATATCTTTTCTACGAACACGTTTTTGGTCAATACGATTTCTTCGCCCGCATCGGAGCGCATAGCTTGAAAAATACCGCGGGCTTGTTCCGGCCATTCATTCCATTCTACAGGCCGCACCAGTGCCTCCATGTACACGAGGCCAGACACCTTATCGGGATTCCGGTGTGCCCAATGAAAGCCGAGCGCCGACCCCCAATCGTGAATCACCAATATTGCATTCGTTATACCAAGTGATTCAAACCAACCGTCCAGGTACTGTGCGTGATCTACAAAACGATATTGTCCGTCCGGAGATTTATCTGAGTTTCCCATACCAACCAAGTCGGGTGCTAGACATCTTCCTGAATCGTGTACATGCGGGATGATGTTGCGCCATAAGTAAGACGAAGTTGGGTTACCGTGTAAAAATACTATAGGTCGCCCTCTGGGATCTCCAGTATCGACGTAGGAAATGCGGACGCCATCTACGGTAATATTTGCGCGTGGATGGAGGTCGTTTGAGGCTACTATTAAATTCGGCATACGGAACTCCGAGATCTGAATTATCCTCAAGGAACATTGTTCATAGGACGACGACAAGTTATTGTCGGCCCACCAGATCTTGTTGTCCAGAGCGGAGGCGGATCAGTCAAGCATTATAGGATAGGATTATGCATTTCGAATATTCAACAAAGGTAAAGGATCTTCAGGTGCGCGTTTCGGCATTCATGGAGGCCCACGTCTATCCAAATGAGAAACTTTTCAATCAGCAATTGGATGAAGGTGATACCCGTTGGAAGATACCGCCCATAATGGAGGAGCTCAAATCGAAGGCGAAGGCGGAGGGTCTTTGGAATTTATTTCTGCCAGAGAGCGACCGTGGTTTTGGCCTGACCAACCTGGAATATGCGCCACTGTGTGAAATTATGGGCCGCTCGCCGATCGGCGCGGAGGCATTTAATTGTTCGGCGCCTGACACCGGTAACATGGAAGTACTCGAACGCTATGGGAACGACGAGCATAAAAAAGAATGGCTCGAACCTCTTCTTAACGGAGAAATTCGGTCGGCATTTGCAATGACTGAACCCAGGGTAGCGTCTTCCGATGCGACCAATATCGAATCATCAATTAGGCGTGAAGGTGATGAGTATGTCATAAATGGTCGTAAATGGTGGACTTCAGGGATAGGCGATCCGCGTTGTAAAGTATTAATATTTATGGGGAAAACGGATCCAGACAACCCTGACCGGCACAAACAGCAGTCGATGATAGTGGTTCCAGTCGAGGCGGCAGGGATTACGGTTTTACGGACTTTACCCGTGTTCGGTTATGATGATGCGCCACATGGACACGGAGAAGTAGAGTTTAAGGACGTTCGTGTACCTGCAAGCAATATTTTGCTCGGTGAAGGCCGTGGGTTTGAAATAGCGCAGGGCCGGTTGGGGCCAGGCCGAATTCATCATTGTATGCGCCAAATTGGTGTTGCAGAGCGAAGCCTAGAAAAAATGCTAAAACGGGTTAAGGAGCGCACGGCATTCGGGAAAACGCTGGCGGAGCAGGGGACAATTATGGCCGATATTGCGAACTCGAGGATGGAGATTGAGCAGGCCAGACTCCTTGTTTTGAAGACTGCATATATGATGGACACCGTAGGCAACAAAGAGGCACGTGCAGAAATTGCGATGATCAAAGTAGCCATCCCAAATATGACTTTGCGCGTGGTTGACCGAGCCCTTCAGGCTCATGGTGCAGGCGGAGTCACTACGGACTTCGGTTTAGCCTTGTCGTGGGCACATTCCAGGACATTGCGCTTGGCGGATGGGCCTGATGAAGTACATCGTGCGGCAGTTGCGAAGTTGGAGTTACGCAAGCAGTCGCGACCCGAGCTTCAGAGTTATGATGATATCGCGGATGAGTTGTTGGCCGGACGTAGTTAGGCTCGCCAGATGGATCGGGTAAAGGGTAAGGTCGCATTGATTACCGGTGGTGCTTCTGGCCTGGGGCGGCAGGCTGCACGCAGGTTGGCGGAGGAAGGCGCGCTTGTGGTGGTCACTGACCTAAATGAAGTAGGTGGTGCCGCTGTGGCAGAGGAACTTGGCGATTCCGGATTGTTTGTTGCACACGATGTCACCAAGGAGACGGATTGGGTACGAGTGGTTCAAGCTTCGCTGGATCAATTTGGGCGTCTTGACGTTTTGGTGAATTCAGCGGGGGTTGGCAATATGAACACAGTGGAGGACTGCTCGCTTGAGGAATGGAAGCACGTCATGTCAGTCAATGGCGACGGCGTATTCCTGGGTTGTAAACACGGTATTGGAGCTATCAAGCGCACTTCAACAGAGCCAGGAGCAGGTGGTTCCATTGTCAACATTTCGTCTGTTGCAGGTCTGATTGGGGGACATAATCTTGCGTCCTACAACGCAAGTAAAGGTGCGGTTCGGCTTCTAACAAAATCTGTAGCACTTCACTGCGCGCGCCAAGGCTACAATATTCGTTGCAATTCGGTCCACCCGACATTCATTGATACCCCGATGGTGAGGTCAATGATTGACAATGCCGATGACCCCGCGCGTGTTGAGCAGAAACTGGCTCGTCAGGTTCCAATTGGGCATATCGGGGAGCCCGATGATATTGCCTGGGGAATTGTTTATCTGGCGTCCAACGAGTCAAAATTTATGACGGGTGCGGAATTTGTGGTAGATGGCGGAATCACTGCGATGTAGGCGCATCGTTATACGACAAGGGACCAGACGTAGAAACTATTTTTACTTAACCCGAGCGTTTGCGGCGCATCTAGTTACGAATAGAGGATCCCGATTGATTCGGCGATGCAAGCTGGACGATCTTCCCCTTCTATTTCTATCTTGGTCTCTCCGATAATTTTGAGTCCATTATTCTTAACTTCCTCGGCGGATTTTAATTTATATCGCCCGCGTACACGACTTCCTGCCGGCACTGGTGCGGTGAAACGAACCCGATCCGAACCATAATTCAAGCCGTGACGCACTCCTTCGACTTTGTAAATATTTTGCACGATCTTGGGTAAGAGCGACAGGGTTAAAAAGCCATGAGCAATTGTGGTCCCACCGGGAAGCTCAGTTTTGGCGCGTTCCGTATCAATATGAATCCATTGATGATCACCTGTCGCCTCAGCAAATTTATTGATCCGTTCTTGAGTTATTTCAATCCAATCACTGACGCCGATTTCTTCACCAACTAAATTTTTCAACTCCTCGATGCTGTCCACAATTCTCATATGTTACCTCGACATTGGCTGTTGGTTGAAAGAGAAATAATTTAGAGAACGTATTTCACGAATTAACATTCCGAGAATTTAACACGTAGATGAGTTACATAAATTTTAGTTTGATCTATGCGTGCGGATTGGAGTTGTTTCTGCCTAGCAAAGGTCATGGTTTCGCCAGTGCAAAATAGGGCCCGCCAAACTGGCAGGCCCTTTTGTTTACGCCTAGATATAGATAACCCCTTGCACTAATTAACCTCGAACAATCCAGCGGCACCCATGCCACCACCGATGCACATGGTGGTCACCACGTACTTAGCGCCACGTCGTTTTCCTTCAATCAACGCATGTCCGACCATTCGGGCCCCACTCATACCGTACGGATGTCCTATCGAGACCGCTCCGCCGTCAACGTTTAACTTATCGTTGTCGATGCCGAGTTTTTCGCGGCAGTAGAGGACCTGGACCGCAAACGCCTCGTTGAGCTCCCAGAGATCAATATCATTGATCTTGAGGCCATGACGTTCGAGCAAACGCGGCACCGCAAATGCGGGCCCGATCCCCATTTCGTCGGGTTCACATCCTGCGACTGCGAGGCCACGATAGATCCCGAGGGGTTGTAGTCCACGTTTTTCCGCAAGTTTAGAGTCCATGACAACGCAAGCTGAGGCGCCGTCGGAAAGTTGGCTAGCATTGCCAGCTGTAATGCAGTGCCCTTCGCCACGAACTGGTTCTAGGCCTGCTAGTCCGTCCATGGTGGTGCTTGGGCGATTGCCCTCATCCTTCTCGAGAGTGACTTCTTCTTCCCAACTTTCTCCGGTTTTCTTATCGAACGCCATTTTTGTGGTTCGAAGGGGCACAATTTCATCGTCAAAACGACCGGCTTGTTGCGCGGCTGCTGTGCGGAGTTGGCTCTGAAGGCCGTATTCATCTTGGTCTTCCCGGCTGATGTTGTATCGTTTCCCCACTACTTCCGCCGTGTCAATCATGGGCAAATATAGTTCTGGTTTGTTGTCATTGATCCAGTCTTCTTGATTGCGAAAACTGTTTTGGTTCTCATTTTGCACCAGACTGATCGACTCCAAACCTCCTGCCAAAGCAACAGGCACACCATCGACGGTAACGCGATGTGCTGCGGTGCTAATTGCTTGTAGTCCGGACGAGCAGAAGCGATTGATCGTCGCGGCGGCCGTGGTTACTGGCAGGCCCCCCCTCAATGCGGCTTGGCGGGCAATGTTGCCACCTGTCGCTCCCTCCGGCATGGCGCAACCTAAAATTACGTCCTCAACTTCCTTGGGGTCAATTTTGGCACGTTCAACAGCCTGCTTGATCACGTGGCCCGCCATCGTCGCGCCATGGGTATTATTGAACGCGCCCCGGTATGCTTTACCTATGGGTGTACGTGCTGTGGATACAACAACTGCTTCTGCCATAACTTTCTCCTGACACTTTCATTAAAGCTATTTCACCGTAAATGTAGAACTGCAGTCAAACTATAGGTCACTAAATTTTTTTCCTTGCTCTGCGAGGTGTCGAAGCAACGGCGCTGGCTCCCAAATATCGCCATATTGTTCATGGTAGCCGCGAATAGCGTCGTACACTTTGTCTAGGCCTACCATGTCAGCATAAAGCATAGGACCCGCCCGGTAACGAGGAAAACCATAACCATTTGCATAAATTACGTCGATATCACTCGCTCTGAGCGCCATACCTTCTTCCAAAATTTTCGCGCCTTCGTTTACGAGCGCGTATATACAGCGGTCCACAATTTCTTGGTGCCCAATTTGGCGGCGACGAATTTGGCGCTCCTCGCAATATTCAATGATAAGCCGCTCAATCTCAGGGTCCGGAATAGGTACTCGGCTTCCCGGTTCGTATTTATACCAGCCGGCATTTGTTTTCTGACCATATCTCCCCATTTCGCATATTTGATCGTCTATACCGGCGTCATCTTCGATATCAGCGTTCTCAGCGGCGCGCCGCTTGCGAATTCGCCAGCCCACGTCAAGCCCCGCAAGATCACCCATCGCAAACGGTCCCATCGCTAGGCCGAAATCAAATACAGCCTTATCCACATCTTGCGGCAGCGCACCCTCTAGCACCATTTGATATGCCTGTTTGCTATAACGGGCCAGCATGCGGTTGCCAACAAACCCGTCGCACACTCCAACTAAAACCGGAACTTTTTTGATTGTTTTTCCAAGCTGCATCACGGTGGCGATAACTTCTTTCTTGGTACGCTCACCTCGTACGACTTCTAGGAGCTTCATCACATTGGCTGGGCTGAAGAAGTGAGTGCCGATGACCATTTCTGGCCGCTGAGTCACGTTGGCGATTTCATTTACATTAAGTGTAGACGTGTTGGTGGCTAATATGGCAGCGGGCTTCATAATACCATCGAGTTTTCGAAACACTTCTTTCTTGATATCCATGTCCTCAAAAACGGCTTCAACGACAATATCGGCATTCGCAATGTCATCGTATGACAATGTTGGCGTGATTAACGAAACGCAGGCGTCCATCTGCTCTTGGGAAAGCCGCCCTTTCTTGACCGTATTCGCGTAATTTTTACGTATGATTTCGAGCCCGCGGTCAAGCGCTTCCTGGCTCATTTCCAAGATCGTGACTGGAATGCCGACATTGACAAAATTCATCGTAATTCCCCCACCCATTGTGCCGGCTCCCAAGACTGCAGCACTAGCAATTTTTTGAGTCGGTGTGTCTCTCGGTATGTCTGGTATTTTGGTGCACGTGCGTTCACCAAAGAAGAGGTTCATCAAGCCTTTCGACTGATCTGATTTCAAGCAGTCTCCGAATAGTTCTCGTTCCCGTTCCACGCCTTTTTCGAAGGGCAATGCGACCGCTGCTCTGGCACACTCGATGATTTTGTACGGAGCTAAATATCCGCGAGCACGTTTTGCGATAGATTTTTCAAAATCCTCGAAGAATCCCTCAGCGGGTGCAACTGCCGTTTCATCACGAATTTTACGAAGCGGGCGTCGTTCCGCCACGATTTGTTCGGCAAACGCGAGAGCACCTTCAAGAAGTTCGCCATCAATGATCTTGTCAATAATACCTAGAGCCAAAGCATTTTTGGCTGGCACAAACTCTCCGCTAACCATTAATGGCAATGCTTTTTCAACGCCACAGATGCGTGGCAGACGTTGTGTGCCCTGGGCTCCCGGGAGAATGCCGATAAGCACCTCTGGAAACCCATAAACAGCCTCGGCCGTTCCGCACCGGTAATGGCACGCAAGAGCAGTTTCCAGACCACCACCAAGTGCGTTGCCATGAACAGCTGCGATTACGGGTTTTTTGCAGTTTTCAAAGCAGTTAAGAACGTCAAACAAACTCGCACTGCCAGGCGGAGGAGGGTTTAAAAATTCATTGATGTCTGCCCCTGCAATGAAGCCGCGGCCGGCACCGCGTAGCACGATCGCGGCAATTCCCGAATCGGTTTCTCCGGCATTGACGCCATCCATTATCCCTTGTGGTACGCCAACGGATAGGGCGTTGACAGGTGGATTATCGACCGTGATAAGCCCAATGGATCCGTGTTTCTCAAAGTTTACCAAGTTCGCCATACTGTCTCCCGCAGATTGGTGCGTCTTGCCTGTTAAGAGCCTCAATTCAATAAGCACATGCCTGCAACTCATGCAACCATCGGAAACGGGCTCCCACCGAGTGCTCCTACCAAACCTTACATTTTTTCAATCGTAAATCTTGATGAATTGTGTGATGTCACTATTCCCAAGACCATTGGCTACAGCAAGTCGCATTAGCTCTGTGGCGGTGCCACACATTGGAAGTGCGGTGGAAGTTTCTTTGCCGAGCGCTTGTATCAAATCGAGATCTTTTTGGGCTACAGCCAGTAGCCCTGTTATTTCTGAATCTCGCCGCGCCATGCGTTCTCCGAACAATTCCAACACTCGCGAATTTGCGAATCCGTCGGCTAGAATTTTTGGTATTTGGGTTGCATCCACACCACCGTTCTCGGCTAGCTTGAGCATTTCCGCCATAGTCACGAACGTGTTCATGACCATCACTTGATTGCACATTTTTGTAGTCTGTCCGGTGCCATTATCGCCCATGTGAAGGAATTTATCGGCCAAGCATGAGATTAGTGGGCGCGCGATCTCGATATCCACGGGGTCACCCCCTGCAAACACGGTGAGGGCGCCCTTAACCGCTCCCGCTACGCCTCCAGTGACGGGGGCGTCTATAAAACGAATATCGTATTTATCTCGAAGGCGGGCGGCAAACTCAACGGTGGCTATGGGGCTGATGGTTGAGTGATCAACTACGATTTTCCCTGGGCCACTCTCCGTCACCCCATGGTGTCCGAACAGGATTTTCTCGACAGCCTCAGTATCGGTCACACAGAGGAAAATTATTTCACTAGCCGCTGCTACGGCCGCCGGGCTTTTTGCGGGGTGGGCGCCGGCATCGGTGGCTTTTGACAATTTATCAGGAGTTCGGTTCCATACCGTGAGCGGGTATCCCGCTTCACGCAACTCAAGAGACATGGGTTGCCCCATCAGGCCTAAGCCAATAAAACCGGTTGGGGTCAGTACATCGGACATAATCAACTCTTTGAATTTAGTCGAAATTTATTTGAATATCGGCACTGCTTGGACTTGTTTAGCCAGTTTTGCCACTTTGGGCTTTACTCCAGCTGTCCCGAAGGCCAATTGTTCGGTTAAAAAGCATTCGATCTGAAGTTGAGTCTGTGTCGGTACAGAAATAACCCTTTCGTTCGAATTGCACTGTTTGGCCCTTATCTAGGTTGCCAAGACTGGGTTCCAGCTTACAGTCGCGAAGTATTTCAAGCGACGAGGGGTTTATACCCTTTAACAAGTCTCCATCAGAACGCGGTTCCGAATCCGTGAATAGGTGTTCAAAGAGATGCACCTCAGCATCAATCGCGTGTGGCGCCGACACCCAGTGCAGTGTTCCCTTTACCTTCCTTCCGTCCGGAGCATTGCCACCTTTTGTAGCCGGATCATACTGGGCTCGAAGTTCGATAATTTCTCCATTGGGGTCTTTCTTTACGTCAGTGCAGGTAATGAGATAGCCATATCGCAAGCGAACTTCACGTTCCGGCGCAAGCCGAAAGAATTTTTTTGGTGGTTCCTCCATGAAGTCGTCTTGTTCAATATAAATTTCGCGAGAAAACGGAAGTTTCCGCGTCCCCACTTCTTCTTTTGCAGGGTTGTTCGGTGCATCAAGATTCTCTGTTTTGCCATCAGGGTAATTCTCAATTATGACTTTGAGCGGGCGCAGTACCGCCATTCGGCGTTCCGCGTGCTGATTCAAAAAATCCCGAACGCAATGTTCCAGAATTGCGGTATCTACAACTGAGTTATTTTTCGCGACTCCTATTCGCTTAACAAACTCACGGATTGCTTCTGATGGAAAACCACGACGCCGCATTCCGGAAAGAGTTGGCATGCGTGGATCGTTCCATCCCGAGACGTGATTTTCTCGAACTAATTGTGTGAGAGCTCGTTTTGACAAAATGGTGTACGAAAGATTGAGTCGCGCGAACTCGTATTGATGAGGCCTAGATGGCACAGGAAGGTTTTCGATAAACCAGTCGTATAGGGGTCTATGGTCTTCGAATTCGAGAGTGCAGATGGAATGAGATACATGTTCGATGGAATCGGACTGCCCATGTGCGAAATCGTACGTGGGGTAAATGCACCAATTATTCGCAGTACGCGGGTGTGTGCTGTGAATTATACGGTACATGATGGGGTCGCGAAGGTTGATGTTGCCCGAAGCCATATCAATCTTGGCGCGAACAACACGTTGCCCATTAGGGAAGTCTCCTTTGCGCATGCGCGAAAAGAGGCTCAGGCTTTCTTTTGCGGGTCGATCACGGTGGGGGCTATTGCGACCTGGTTCGGTTAGAGTGCCACGGTAGTCGCGAATCTCGTCGGCCGTTAAATCATCGACATAAGCTTTCCCAATCTGAATCAAATGGACAGCCCAGTCATACAGCTGTTCAAAGTAATCTGAAGCGTAATAGAGGTGATCTCCCCAGTCTAATCCCAACCATTGAATATCTGTTTTGATTGCGTCTATGTATTCTTGTTCTTCCCGGGTGGGGTTTGTGTCGTCGAACCGTAAATGACAACGTCCGCTGAAATCCTGTGCTACACCGAAGTTGAGGTAGATGGACTTCGCATGTCCAATGTGAAGATAGCCATTTGGTTCGGGCGGAAAGCGTGTCACGACTTTCTCACAGAGACCGTCACGGAGATCGTTGCCAATAATATCGCGTATAAAGTTACTGTTTTCGATGTTCGAGGGTAGCTCGTTCACGATTCTCGTCCAGCTAGTTTAGGGGCACCCTACGCGTTCCTGCACTTAAAAAAAAGCGCTCGGATCACGCCATGTTCATCCTATAGTAGACTCGCTACGTTTACATATTGGCGTGCGGGAAGTCACTAGTTCATCTCTGGCAGTGCTATAGTGGCGGTTGGTTTGAAATTTAAATGTTGAAGTGGCGGGAATAAAATATTGATTAGTCGTCGTAAATTTATGGGAATAGGCGGTGTGGTTGCTGGCCTAGGTGTCGGGACTATGGTGGAGATTGCGCGCGGTAAAGGGAAGGAGTTTTCTGGGGAGGTACCAGCGATCCGTTCTTACGTGGAACTAGGTCGGACAGGTTTAAAAATTTCAGATATATCGTTCGGTTCTAGTCAGTCCTCAGATCCAGATTTGGTTCGCTATGCCCTTGATCGTGGGATCACCTACTTTGATACCGCAGAAAGTTACCGGTTTGGCACGTCGGAGGTCGCGATAGGAGCGGCTTTGAGGGGTGTTAGAGACCAAATTGTTTTGGCCTCCAAAACCAAGGCTGCTGCGAATGCTGGGCGTGCGGAGATTATGACGGCACTTGAAGGAAGCCTCAGGCGACTTAAAACGGATTATCTCGATGTGTACTTCAATCATGCCGTTAATCGTGTTGAGAGAATGCGCAATGAAGAATGGTGGGAATTTACAGAGCTTGCCCAGCGACAAGGAAAAATTCGCTTTCGCGGTATGTCAGGACACGGCAGTCGCCTGGTCGACAGTTTGGAATATTCGTTAGAGCAAGACTTGGTCGATGTGATACTGGTTGCATACAATTTTGGCCAGGATCCCGATTTTTTAGGCCGTATCAAACAAAGCCTACACTTTTCAGATGTACAGCCGGGCCTGCCACGTATGCTTTACAAGGCCAAGCAAAAGAACGTGGGCGTAGTTGCAATGAAAACTTTGATGGGTGCGCGTCGAAATGACATGCGCCGGTATGAGCGCGATGGCATCACATTCTCGCAAGCGGCATTTGGTTGGGTATTGTCAGATCCTCATGTGGATGGCCTCATAGTTTCGATGACAAACAAAGGGGATATTGATGAGTATGTAGGCGCTTCGGGTGGTGCCGGCGGGACTGACTCCGGAATTCATTTGCTTGAGCGTTACATGTCGTTGAATGGCACCAGTTACTGTCGACATGGTTGCAATATTTGCGCAGACGCATGCCCTAAGGGTATTGAAATATCGGAAGTGCTGAGAACGCGAATGTACGACGTCGATTATCAGAATCGCACCCTGGCCCAAGCCGATTATGCCGCTCTCGACGTGGATGCCAGTGCTTGCGCCGGCTGTGATGGTCGGCCGTGCAGAAACAGTTGTCCAGTGGGAATTCCAATATCTGAATGGACCCGTGACGCTGCTGCGCGTTTTGGATGATTGATAATAATTTTCAGTTCTTAATTAGGCCAAACGACGAACATGGTTAAGTTTTTCGCTCATTTTTTATTTTTGCTTGCGGCCTGGACTTTGGTCATAAAATTTGCATTCCCTGTTGCCTTTGCGTGGCATGAAGGAAGTCCATTGGGAACCTACGTGTTATGGGATTTTTGGTGGACGATTCATTTATGGTTGGGGTGGACCCTGATTTTTTGGCAACGCTATACTTACGTGTTCGCGATCTCGGTATCAGCACTTGAAATAAGCATCATTACAATAAAATTTACATTCTTCCTAGCTGAGCCGAGCTGGACGATATGGACTGCAAATTGGTTTATAAATAAGATGTTTGTGCTCGTATGTTTTGTCTCAATTCTTGGATATTTCTTTACAAAGCGCCGTGAGTTGCGCCTTCCTTAATGATCCCAAACTCCCTTTGGCATTGGCAGTCCAGCTAGATCTTGTGCAGATAGGGGACCGTCAGGCTCAATTCCTAGAATCTCCAAGACCATCAACAACTGACGGGTATGTTGCGCGCTGTGCCACGTAGTTCTTTCGAGCACCACGTGCAGAGTTTGTTTGCCAAAATAAGTCGTCATTAACCTTGAGCCAATGTTCTCTGTCGTATCCTCCCGCCAGGAGTTGATTTTCTTCAATACCCCACTGCCATATGTCGCTATGTCAGCGCCGTTCTCGATATTTGAGTTGGGCGACGCATTTAAATCTTCGTCTGTCAATGTGTCACCCTCTGTGACCTTCACGAAACACTCTGCAACACGAAATATATGGTAGCCAAGTTCACGATAGGTCCGCGGTCGACCAGGTAAAGTATGGTTCAGACAAGTTACAGGAATTTGGCGGATGTAACGTCGCGCCGCCACCAAAACAAATTGGAGTTTGAGTATTAGCTCGCTAACTGACAGTGGTGCGGTGCTGTTATCCTCGATGTTCAGAAAATTTGCGACTTCCGAAAGTACTTGAGCAAATATAAATCGATCTCCCTGCGTTATTACGGGGACAGCCTGAACCCCGTACCCTGCCAACTGTTCAAAGCCTGAAGCATCTTCAACCACATTCACCGATTGGAAGCGAACGCCACTTTCGCTCAGAAATTCCTTTGCTCGCAAACAGCTGGTGCACCCCGGCTGCCAATACAGAGTGATGGGGTCTGTCATTCTAATTGTTTTTGGATTGTTTTTTTATGAAAGAATAAATCTGCGTGAAGTCCGCACCCGGCATCTCGGACATCATATCATTAAGGACGCCGCCTATTGTTTTGGCGATCGTATCTTGGTTCGTGCTTTTGTCCATTTCCTCAAGATACAGATTAACATCTTTGGACAAGAGGTCGATGGTAAAACCAGCATCGAATGTTTCTGTCAAAATCCTGCGTGGGAACTTGTCGCTGGTTGCGGTGTTTTGACCACTAGAGGCATTAAATACGTCAATCATAATTTTGGGGTCGAGTCCAAGTGATTCTCCGAACGCAACTGCCTCGCTGGTTGCGGTCATAGCGGTGGCAGACAAGAAATTGTTAAGTAGCTTCATTGCTTGCCCTTGACCAGGTTTAGTCCCGATATAAAAACGGTTCGTCGCGAAAGCAGCTAGGATTGGGTCCAGCTGATCAAATAATAGACGCTCACCCGACGCCATTAACGCCAGTGTTCCTTGGCTTGCCCCGAACGTACCGCCGCTTACCGGCGCATCGAGGTAGGTAATGTCAGCGGCTGCAAGAATGCGATGAACATTTTGTGCGGCGTCGACACCGATTGTTGAGTGATCAACAATCGCGTTTGTTACGCATTGGGAGGCTGCGGTCACTTGCGTGGCTACCTCATTGACCGCCTTTCCGTCAGGTAGCGACAGCAGCACAGTTTTGCAAGCTCGTGCAACGTCCCCGATATCAGCGGCAATTTCAGCGCCTTTTGGAGCACGAACTTTGGTGCCCGCCAAATCGAATGCGCATAAATCATACCCGGCTGCCATGACATTGGCGGCCATTGGTGCACCCATATTCCCCAGGCCGATAAAGCCAATCATAGTTTTTTCCATGCTATCATCCTATAACGACTAATGACTGATGTTCCAAAATGATTTTTTGTTGGTACATGGTTGTGTACCTTTGCTTGTTTTTATTATGAACTCGAATCTGGGGTCGCCCATGATTTCCAATCAGTTGCCACAGCTTAGCTTTGACCTGGGAGAAAGTACCGAAATGTTGCGCGATACGGTGGCCAGCTTTGCCGCCGATGAAATCGCGCCTCGCGCCGCTGAAATTGATCGCAGCAATGATTTTCCCTCTGATTTGTGGCGCAAATTCGGTGATCTTGGTTTGCTCGGGATAACAGTAGAGGAGGAATACGGCGGGGCCGGTATGGGCTACCTGGATCATGTAGTCGCAGTGGAGGAAATTAGTCGCGGTTCGGCCGCTGTGGGTCTCTCTTATGGTGCGCACTCGAATCTCTGCGTAAACCAAATTCGTCTCAACGCTTCCGAGAAACAAAAACGACATTATTTGCCTAAGCTTCTGTCGGGGGAACACGTTGGAGCTTTGGCCATGAGCGAGCCGGGGGCTGGATCCGATGTCGTTTCGATGCGTCTTCGTGCCGACAGACACGGAGATCATTACGTTCTCAACGGTTCCAAAATGTGGATCACCAATGGCCCAGATGCCGACGTTTTGGTGGTTTACGCAAAAACGGATGTCGAGGCGGGTTCACATGGCATATCTGCATTTTTAATTGAACGCGGCTTCAAGGGTTTTAAAACTGCCCAGAAACTCGACAAACTGGGCATGCGTGGTTCCAACACAGGAGAGTTAGTTTTTACGGATTGCGAAGTTCCAGCAGAAAACTTGCTAGGAACAGAAGGTCAAGGTGCAAGGGTGCTGATGAGTGGCCTGGATTTTGAACGCGCCGTGCTTTCTGGAGGTCCTATCGGTGTAATGCAGTCATGCCTTGATGTTGTTTTACCCTATGTTCACGACCGAACTCAGTTCGGCGAACCGATTGGGACATTTCAACTCATGCAGGGAAAGCTTGCTGACATGTATACCACTATGAGTGCCTGCCGAGCTTACGCATATACAGTAGCGAAAGCGCTCGATCGCGGTGAGGCATCCCGTAAGGATGCTGCAGGTGTAATTCTGTACACGGCTGAGAAAGCAACGTGGATGGCACTTGAGGCAATTCAGTGTTTAGGTGGAAATGGATATATCAATGAATATCCCACCGGACGTTTGTTAAGGGACGCAAAACTTTATGAAATTGGTGCTGGCACCCAGGAAATACGCCGCTGGTTGATTGGCCGTGAACTTTTTGAAGAAAGTGGTTAATAAAATTAAATGCACCCGGATTTTTGTCTATGCCTGATACCGGGACGGTTAGCTTCCGTACCTTCAAAGGTGGCATAAGAAAATCAATAGTGTCTTGGACCACCCGATCAAAATTGGGAATCCATCTTGTGGCAGGCAGGCGTTCTGACACCGTCTTGATTAATTGGTGCGTAGTCTCGGTGGAAATGTAAGGAGCACAGATTGTGAATTTAGATTTGACTGGAAAACTTGCTCTTGTGACAGGTTCCACGAGGGGTATTGGACTTGCCGCTGCAAAAGGCTTGGCAGAGATGGGGGCGGCGGTAATAGTGAACGGACGAGGACAAGATGCGATAGATGCAGCGATTTTGTTGATTAGCAAAGATGTGGCCGGCGCAACGCTTCATGGCGTGGAAGCTGACCTCGCGAGCGCCGATGGTTGTGCGGCTGTGATCAACGCGTTTTCGGATGTCGATATTTTGGTCAACAACATGGGAGTATATGAACCCAAGCCATTTTTCGATGTCTTGGATGAAGACTGGGAATGGATGTTCCAGGCGAACGTTATGAGCGGCGTCCGACTCACGCGACATTATCTACGAAGAATGCTTGAGACAAAGGATTGGGGGAGAGTTGTCTTTGTCTCAAGTGAATCGGGGGTTCTTATTCCTAAAGAAATGGTGCATTACGGGTTTTCCAAGAGCGCACAGTTGTCCATCGCCAGAGGGGCGGCGGAATACACCAAAAAGACAAACATTACGGTCAACTCCGTATTACCTGGCCCTACCTGGGTGGAGGCATCATCCGAGCGATTGTCGTCACGAGCGGCGACGCAAGGCACTACTGTTGAAGGGCTTAAGGAGAGTCTTTTCTCAGAAAAACGAAGATCCTCGCTACTGCAGCGATATGCCATGCCGGAAGAGGTGGCCAATATGGTATGCTATGTTTGTTCGATGTCATCGAGCGCAACAAATGGTGCTGCCCTGCGAGTAGAGGGCGGTATAATTACCAACCCGTTCTAGTTCGAGACGGCACTTCTTTTTCAGGCCCACGAAACATGATTATATGTGCATTATGATGTCAGGTTTGTTGTTCTTTGATCGCAGATTATTGGCGGCTTAGTCCGCGGAGTGTTCGACCCTTCAAGGAGATAAATGATGTCAGGAGATCCGATAGTTATTGCTGGCATGGCGCGAACTCCCATGGGAAGTTTCCAGGGTTGTCTCTCATCTGTTTCTGGGCCGGAGCTTGGCTCTGTAGCGATTAAAGCGGCACTTGAACGCGCCCAGGTTCCCACAGAGGATGTTTCAGAAGTTATAATGGGATGTGTCCTGGCGGCGGGTCAGGGCCAAGCCCCAGCGCGTCAGGCAGCTTTGGGAGCTGGAGTGCCCTCTGATGTTGGAGCCACCACAATAAATAAAATGTGTGGGTCGGGCATGAAGGCGACAATGTTCGGCCACGATTTAATCATCGCTGGCTCAGCGGATATTGCTGTAACCGGTGGATTGGAGAGTATGTCTAATGCTCCTTATTTGCTCCCCAAGGCACGTCGCGGGCTTCGCATGGGGCATGGCGAGATCAAAGATCATATGTTCATAGATGGACTTGAAGACGCGTACGATAAAGGTCAATTGATGGGCGTTTTTGCCGAAAATACTGCTGAAAAATACCAATTTACTCGTGAATCGCAGGACGAGTTCGCCATCCGTTCACTACAGCGTGGCAAGAAGGCCAATGAAGATGGTAGTTTCGATGCGGAAATGGCGTCAGTCCTTGTTGAGTCTCGAAAGGGTCAAGTTGTTGTTGACCGGGATGAACAGCCTTTTTCGGCAAACCTTCAAAAAATACCGACCCTCAAACCGGCTTTTCGGAAAAATGGTACCGTAACGCCCGCGAATTCAAGTTCAATTTCGGATGGTGCTAGTGCCTTGGTGCTGATGCGACAGTCTGAAGCGGAGAGGAGAGAGGTTACACCGGTCGCGACCATCGTCGCACATGCGACCCATAGTCAGGCACCAGAATGGTTTACCACTGCACCGGTCGGCGCTATCACGAGGCTTTTTGAAAAAACAGGCTGGTCCAAGAAAGATATAGATCTGTTTGAAGTTAATGAGGCCTTCGCTGTCGTTACGATGGCTGCGATCCGGGAACACAGTCTTGGTTCAGAGCAAGTAAATGTGCATGGAGGTGCTTGTGCTATGGGTCATCCTGTTGGTTCCTCGGGTTCACGGATAATTTGTACCTTGATAGGTGCCATGCATAAGTATGATGTAAAGAAGGGTGTGGCGGCATTATGTATAGGTGGTGGTGAAGCTACGGCTGTTGCTATAGAGCGCGCAAATTAGCGTACGTGCGGCGTCTCGACTGAGTAATTACCGTACGGTCACTGCGTCTTTGGAGTACTGGCGCACGTAGTTTTTAATCTGGCATGATTTGCACATGCCCAGCTGTAGAGTATTCAGGCATGCTGTTAACTGATGATCAAATTATGATCCGAGATGCCGCGCGCACCTTCGCTCATTCGGAGATTGCGCCGTTCTCAGCGGAATGGGACCGAACCGCTGAGTTTCCTTCTCAGATAGCGAAGCGATTGGGAGAGCTTGGCTTCCTTGGAATGACCGTTTCTGAAGAATGGGGCGGTTCGGGGGCTGACAATCTGTCTTTGGCTCTTGTTATAGAGGAAATTTCAGCTGCAGATGCCGCCTGTGGCTTGCTTGTTGGCTTACAAAACTCGGTCGTGTGTGCTCCAATCAACCAGTTTGGTACCAAGGAACAAAAAGAGCGTTATCTTCGGCCTGCCGCTCGCGGCGATATACGCGGTTGTTTTTGTCTGACGGAACCGCAGGCTGGTTCGGACGCTTCAAATTTACGCACCCGAGCGGAGATACGTGGAAATCATTATGTCATCAACGGCTCCAAGCAGTTTATTACCTCTGGGGCCAGCGCTGATATCGCGCTGATTTTTGGTGTTACCGATCCGGATTCTGGGAAAAAAGGTATCAGCGCTTTTATAGCTTCCACCGATTCCCCCGGTTATAGGGTAGTAACCAAGGAAGAGAAATTGGGCCAGCGGGCGTCCGACACTTGTCAACTTTCATTTGAGGATTTGGAGGTGTTCCCCGACATGGTTCTTGGTGAACTAGGGCAGGGATACCGTATTGCGCTTTCCAACCTGGAGGGAGGTCGTATCGGTATCGGGGCTCAGGCGCTTGGTATCGCGCGCGCTGCTTATGAAGCAGCCCTTTCGTATGCCAAAGAGCGCGAGAGCATGGGGCGTCCCATCATTGGACATCAAGCAGTTGCTTTCAGACTTGCCGATATGGCAACCAAAATCGACGTGGCTCGGCAGATGATATGGCATGCTGCCGCGCTGAAGGATTCTGGCTATCCCGCCCTCAAGGAAGCTTCAATGGCGAAATTGTTTGCGTCTGAGATGGCGGAGGAGGTGTGTTCAGCAGCGATCCAAGTTCATGGCGGGTACGGATTTGTTCG